>JAFVOW010000111.1 GCA_017505625.1 Clostridia bacterium
CGGTAGTATGGCAGGGCTTTTTGGGCTTTGTAAAATTCCGACGACATGTTCTAAAGTTGCGCCATCAAGTATGAGTATGGATAAAGATTTTACTAAAATCTTACTTAAAGGCTTAAACGTAAAACATTTACCGGCAGTTAAGATAAACAGTATCTACGATTTACATAAAAAAGAAGAAGACCTTAAAGAATTTCCGTTAATAGTAAAACCAAACTCTTTAGGTTCAAGTATCGGCATAACTAAAGCCGAAAACCGTAGCCAACTAATTAACGGCATATTGCTAGCACTAAAATACGACGACAGCGTAATTATAGAACCGTGCCTAGAAAATTTTATAGAAATCAACTGTGCCGTGTACAGAGATTATAACGGGAAAGTTGTTGTTTCCGAGTGTGAACGCCCTATATTTAATAACGAAATTTTAGATTTTAACGATAAATATAAAAATGGGGAAAGAGAATTTCCTGCAAGGATAGACAAACGCATAACAGACAAAATTAAAAAAACCACTAAGAAAGTGTACGAAAGTTGCAACTTTTCAGGTATAATAAGAATTGATTATATGGTAAAAGACAACGCCGTTTATTTAAACGAAATAAACTCTGTTCCAGGGTCGCTAGCATATTACTTGTTTTCGGACACCTTAAAAGAATTTTCTGAAATTTTAACCGATATAATAGAAAAATCCATTAAAGACAACGAAAAAAGTAAAACTACCGTAAAAACGTTTAATTCGGGAATTTTAGATGGTGTTGGAACAAAAGGCGCTAAGCACTTGTAATTGCAGTTGACGTGTGTTAAAATTTAATAAAAAGAAACACGTTTTAGGAAACTTATGAAAAAATTTTTAGTATTTGTTTTAATGTTTATTGTAGTATTATCAGTTGTAGGTTGTGGAGAAGTCCCACCACCACACGAACACGATTTTAATACAACTCTTTCCTACGACCAAGATTATCATTGGTATAAATGTAAAGACGAGAGTTGTACGGAAACGTTAGACAAGAAAGAACATAACTACGGCGTGGGAACTTTCAGTGGCACGGACGATGATATAACCTATCAAAGACAATGTATTACGTGTAACTATAAAGATACACCCGAAGTAGAAATCTTAAACGACGTTATGGACGCTGATTATGCTTTTAGGAACTTAGAACCAGGTCAAGTATTTTGGCTAAAACAAGATAACTATTCTCACCTAGATTTAGAGATAGGAGATTTAGTTTTTGGTTTTGAAGAAGGAGCTGTTATAGACGGCATAAGGGTAACAGCCGATACGTCTAAACTAGAACAAGGCATATCTAACCTAGAATTTCATAATCTAACCTTTAACGAAAACGGAGACGGTTTCGTTGGCGATTATAACATATTAAATTTAAGCTTTATAAACTGCAAGTTCTCTAACAAGGCGCAAATTTGCAGTTCTTTATATAACGGTGTAGAAAATTGTCATATAGGAAACCTTTTACTAAAAAACTGTGAATTTAAGGATATTCATACGCCTAACAACTTGCGTTCTTCAGTAGTAATCACAGCGTGTACCGACTTAACTATAGACGGCTGTGTTTTTGACGGTGCAGATTTTAACGCTTTACAAATAGGCGAAAGGTTTTTAAAAGGAAAAATTCAAATAACCAATAACGTTTTTAAAAATATCGGCAATAGGTACGTAAAACTTATAAATACTGCTGGCGTAACTTCTTGCGATATTTCGGGAAATACTTTTTATAAATTAGAATTAAAAGACGACGCTAACGATAAGCGATTTGGCAACTATTTTCAAACGATAGAAGGTAATATTACAATCGGCGTAAACACGTGGGAAGAAATTCCCCCAAACGAGAAAGAATACTTTATAAGTGGCAACGAAAATAGCCCAATAATCTACAACCCAAACGAGCAGTTATTACTCAATAATTAAAACTAAAAAAGGAGCAAACGTGAAAGTTTGCTCCTTAAATTTTTATTTTAATTAACCTACGATAGCCGTTATTAGAGATTTAATAGATAATCCAAAAAGTATTGCCGAGCCAACGTATGGGGAATATTTTCCTAAAACGTGTCCTAAATATTTTCCTAAAAGTAGTGCGATAGAAACTACTAAAAAGGTAACGAGTCCTATAAGTAAACTAGGTATAAAAGGCGAAGAAAAACTCATTGATAGTGTTACGCCGATAACTAGTGCGTCGATACTTGTTGCAACGCCTTGAATTAGTATAGTTGAATAAGAAACTTCGGGAGGGCTAACAGGGCAATCGGCTTTTTCGTTTTGTTCTTTAATTCCGTCAATAATAACTTTTAAGCCGAGAGCAAAAAACACTACTGCAACGATATAATCAGTACCGCTTAAATATCCAACGAAAAGCGAGCCGAGATAAAAACCTATAACCGGCATTACAAACTGAAATACCGAGAAAATTACTGGCATAGACCACTCTTTCGTAAGAGAAAGTTTTGTTTTACAAGTGGTACAGTTGGCAATAGTAACTGCGCTAGCGTCCATAGCCATTGCTAGTCCTATTAAAATAACTTCCCAAACAGTCATAAAAGCTCCTTTTTTGGTATTCTATCAAAATATATTGCTTTTGTCAAAAGAAAATGCTAAAATAAAGTTATGGTAAAGACCACCGAGAAATGGGACGATATATTAAAAGAGGAATTTAGTTCTTCGTATTATTTGTCTTTAAGAGAGTTTCTTAAAACTGAATATAGCACCTACGTCGTGTATCCGTCTATGTACGATATTTTTAACGCCTTAAAGAAAACTGACTTTGACGACGTTAAAATAGTTCTTTTAGGACAAGACCCTTATCACGAACAAGGTCAAGCGATGGGGCTTTCCTTTTCCGTACCTAAAGACCAAAAAATACCACCGTCTTTAGTCAATATATACAAAGAGATACAGTCGGAATTAGGAATTGCGCCGAAAACTCACGGCGATTTAACGGGTTGGGCAGAACAAGGCGTATTGCTTTTAAACACTAGCCTAACGGTAAGAGAGCACCTTGCCAACTCACATAAGAACAAGGGGTGGGAACAGTTTACCGACGCTATAATTAAAAAGATTTCAGACGGCAAAGAAAACGTTGTGTTCTTTTTGTGGGGGTCTAACGCAAGAAGCAAAAAGCCCTTAATCGATAAATCAAAACATTTAATATTAGAGTGTGCTCATCCTAGTCCGCTTTCAGCGTATAACGGTTTCTTTGGATGCGGACATTTCAAAAAAGCTAACGAATACTTAGTATTACACGGGAAAACACCGATAGATTGGAGCAAATAATGAAATACGTAGTAATTTTAGGGGACGGCATGTCCGATTACCCCATACCTAAACTCGAATATAAAACGCCTTTAGAAGTTGCGAATAAACCGTTTATAGACGGTCTTGCTAAAGTTAGCGAAATAGGTCTAGTAAAAACAGTTCCCGACGGGTTAAAACCGGGGTCTGACGTTGCAAATCTTTCAGTTTTAGGATATGCACCCGAAAAAAATTATACGGGTAGGTCTCCACTAGAAGCAGCAAGCATCGGCATAGACCTTGAAGATACCGACGTAACGTATAGGGCAAACCTTGTTACGCTTTCAGGTGGTGGCGATTACGCTGACCTTACTATGAAAGATTATAGTGGTGGAGAAATAGAAACCAAAGACGCTAAAATTTTAATACATTATCTAAAACAGTATTTAGACGGAAACGGGTTAACGCTATATTCGGGCGTAAGTTATAGGCATTGTTTGGTAAAACAAAATGCTAGTCCCGTTGGTGGATTTACACCCCCTCATGATATAAGTGGAAAACCTATTAAAGAATTTCTTCCTAAAGATAATCTAAGCCTAGAGATTATGAAAAAATCTTACGAGCTTTTAAAAGAACATCCGCTGAATTTAGAAAGAGTTAAAAACGGCAAAAACCCCGCAAACTCTATATGGCTTTGGGGAGAAGGGACTAAACCGTCTTTAGAAAACTACCAAGAAAAATATGGTGTTAAAGGCGGTATGATTTCAGCCGTTGACCTTCTTAAGGGAATAGCAAAACTTTCGGGTATGAAAGTCATAGAGGTTGATGGTGCAACGGGCAACTATAAAACCAATTTTATGGGAAAGGCTAAAGCGTGTGTAGACGCACTAAACGACGGACTAGATTTTGTTTACGTTCACATGGAAGCCGCCGATGAGTGCGGTCATCAAGGCGATTTAGATAACAAGATATATTCTATTGAACAAATAGATAAAGTAGTAGAATACGTTGTAACTAGTTTAGAAAAAACCGGTGAAAGGTTTAAGATTTTGGTTTGTCCCGACCATCCCACGCCGATTTCTACTAAAACCCACGCAAGCGACCCTGTTCCGTATTTACTGTACGATAGTGGTAAAACAGTTAAAGGACAAAGTAGGTATACCGAAAGCGTTGCAACTAATCAAAACTTGTTCTATTCTAACGGCGAAAGTTTAATAAAAAGATTTTTTGAAAAATAATCATAATATAAAACTGACAAAAAACGACGGAAACTCACCGTCGTTTTTTTGCATATTGGCAAAGTTTACAGCATAAGCATTTATAAACGAAAAAAAGGGGTTAGATAAATGAACGAAAAACAAGAATACCAATCGATGATAGAAATGCACGAAAATACTTGTAATATTACCTATAAGCCTATAAAGAAAAGAAGAAAGAAAAAGCCAGCGCCCGAAGAAATTAAAACTCAAGTAATTGAAAAGGTAAATTCTCAGGTAGAGCAAGAAATAATGCCCATAGAAGAAAACGCTATTATAAATCAAGAAAGCAGTGTAACGGTTCGCCCGAAACAACAAAAAAAGAAAGGTAAATTTAGTATTGTTACGGCGCAGATTATGATAATCGGTGCACTTATAGCAACGATATTTTTAACAAACGCATTAAATGCAAATAGTGGCATTAACACATTTTTTAAGAGTGTGTTCGGCGAGGAACAACCTTTAACGGTAGATGCTAGAACGTATAGTGATTTTGCGCCTACCTTAAACGTGTTAGACGGCACGGTTGTAACTCAAACTGACGGAATAATTACTATGGAAGGCGAGGGCAGTGTATATTCTGCTGTAAATGGTACTGTTAAATCGGTAACTTTAGACGACCAAACGGGTAAGTACACCGTAGAAGTTTCTCACAGCGACACGTTTGCTTCGGTATACACGGGACTAGATTTTGTTTATTCGGAAGTTGGTGGAAGCGTTTATTCTAACGTTCCGTTAGGATATGCCGATGCTTTAGTAAACTTGTGTTTTTATTCTAACGACGCAGTTATTACTAATTACGAACTAGTTGACGATTCTGTCGTATGGGCGGTATAAAGTTAAGCGTTCATCCGTTATTCTTCCTGTTTGGGCTATACTTTGCCTTAACAGGAAGAATATTTTTATTTTTAATATGTACTTTTACTGCCGTTGTCCACGAAATAGGACACTCTATAGTTGCGTCAAAATACGGATATCGGTTAAACAACGTAGTGCTAATGCCGTTCGGTGCAGTCGTTAAAGGAAACCTAAACGGCTTAAAATTTTCCGACCAGTTTAAGGTTGCGTTCGCAGGTCCATTAGTTAATTTAGCTGTAGGAATTTTCTTTACTGCTACTTGGTGGTTGTTTCCAATTACATATTCTTTTACCGATACCGTAGCGTACGCAAACTTTTCTATGGCGCTTATAAACTTAATACCTGCATATCCCTTAGACGGTGGTAGAATTTTATATTCTATGATAGCCGAACACAAAACTCCTAAACTTGCTAGAAACGTTTGCGTTTTGTTGGGGTTGATTTTTGGTGTTTCTCTACTTGGCTTGTTCGTGTTTAGCATTTTTAAGAACTTAAATTTATCGTTGTTGTTCTTTTCGTTGTTTATTATTTTCGGCACGTTTACAAAACCCGAAAGGGTAGGTTACGTTAAAATTTACGGGTCTTTGAGTGAAGAAAAACTACTTCGTGGAGCAGTGATTAAAAGACAAGCGCTTAGCGGAAACGCAACGGTTAAAAAAATGTTATCAATTTTAGACGAGCAATCTCTAAACGAAATAGTCGTTTACGTTGACGGCAAAGCACTTTCCGTCTTAAATCAAGAAAAAATAAATAAAATTATAGAAAACGGCAATATATACGCAAAAATTAGCGAATATTTGAGTGTTTCTACGCTAGAAAAATAGATTTATAATTACTAAATATAGTGGTATAGATGGCAAAAACAGCAATATATAGAAAAAGTTAAAAAATAGGCCAAAAAATATTGCAAAAGGCTAAAAAAACACGTAAAAACGCTTGACACTTTATATTAATTTTGGTAAAATTCTTGTAACATCTCGGTTTCGGGGTGTTAATTTTTTCATGTTCGGAAGGTGCATTATGGCAGCAAAAGGCGCAAGAGTAAAAATCACTTTAGCATGTACGGAATGCAAACAAAGAAATTACGATACTTACAAAAACAAGAAAAACGATACTGAAAGACTTGAAATGGACAAGTATTGCAAATTCTGCAAAAAGCATACCACACATAAGGAAGCGAAATAGTTTTTCGCTTTTTAAGAGTACCCTTAAAATTTAAGGGGTAAAAATTCAAGGGGCAAAGTAATGGATAACAAATCTATGAACAACGGTGGTTTTATCGCTAAAGAAGAAGCAGCGGTAAAAGTACAAAAAGAAACTAAAAAACCGAAGAAAAAAGACAAAAAACCCGGATTCTTCAAAAGAATGGGTGCAAAAATTAAAGACATTTTCTCGGAACTCAAAAAGGTTAGCTGGCCTACGTTCCCGAAAGTGGTAAAACAAACTGGCGTAGTACTAGTTGTAGTATTAGCCTTTTTAGTCGTTATTTCGGCGTTTGACTACGGTTTGTTACAATTACTTAACCTTGTATCACCGAAAGCGTAGAAAACCCAAAACGATTTTCTGTTTCTAGGAGAAAAAGATGGCAGTAGAACAAGCAAGTTGGTACGTAATTCACACGTATTCGGGTTACGAAGCGATGGTGAAAGACTCACTTGAAAAACTTATTGAAAACAATAACCTTCAAGAAAACATTTTCGAAATCCAAATTCCCACTGAAGAGACTTTGGAAGAAAAAGCTAACGGAAAGAAAAAACTCGTTGAGAGAAAGAAATTTCCTTGCTACGTTTTCTTGAAGATGATATATTCTAACGATATTTGGTATCTCGTTACCAATACCCGTGGCGTAACAGGTTTCGTAGGCCCGCAAGGAAGACCGCTTCCGTTGACGGCTGAAGAAGTTCAAAGAATGGACTTAGAACCCGTAGTTATGGAAATAGATTTCACGGTAGGCGACGACGTTACCATTATGTCAGGTCCACTAGAATCTTTCTCAGGAAAGGTTGTATCGCTTAACGAAGCAACTCAAAAAGCAATGGTTAACGTAGAAATGTTCGGAAGACACACCGACGTAGAAGTGGATTTTGGTAAGATTAAAAAAGTAACAGTTGTTACTGAAGAATCACTATAACATTATATAATAATAGATACTAAACGGAAGCCCGTTTGTATATAAAGTGGGAGTTGTATAAAATTTTTCGCACTTGTACGACGACAGTACCACGAAATGGAGGAAACACACATGGCTAAAAAAGTTACAGCAATCGTAAAACTTCAATTGCCCGCAGGCAAGGCAACACCCGGTCCGCCCGTAGGTTCAACCTTAGGTCCGCACGGTATTAATATTCCTGGTTTTACGAAGGAATTTAACGCAAAGACTCAAGACCAAGCAGGTCTTATTATCCCGGTTGTAATGACCATTTATCAAGACCGTTCCTTTACCTTTATTCTTAAAACCCCACCGGCACCCGTTCTTATTAAGAAAGCGTGCGGTATTGAAAGAGCAAGTGATAAACCCAACAGAAACAAAGTTGCTAAAATCACCAAAGCTCAGGTTGAAGAAATCGCAAAGTTAAAGATGCCCGACCTTAACGCATATTCTATGGAAAGCGCAATCAGCATGATTGCAGGCACCGCTAGAAGTATGGGTGTTGAAGTCGTAGATTAAAATTAACGTGGGAGGGGGTAACCCCGAACGTACCACGGGAGGTAATTAAATGAAACACGGAAAAAAATATATTGACAGTGCAATAACTATAGAAACCGGTAAACTTTACGAAGTAGACGAAGCAATTGCTACCGTTTTAGAAACGGCAAAAGCAAAATTCGACGAAACTATCGAACTTCACGTTCGTTTAGGTATTGACCCCAAACAATCGGACCAACAAGTTCGTGGCGTTTTGGTTCTTCCTAACGGTACTGGTAAAACTTCTAGAGTATTGGTTTTAGCAAAAGGCGAAAAAGCAGACGAAGCAAAAGCTGCTGGTGCAGATTTTGTTGGTGCTGAAGACATGATTCAAAAAATCCAAACCGAAAACTGGTTTGATTACGACGTAATCATCACCACCCCCGATATGATGGGACTAGTTGGTCGTATCGGTAAAGTTTTAGGTCCTAAAGGTTTAATGCCTAACCCCAAATCGGGTACTGTAACTATGGACGTAGTTAAGGCAATTAACGATTCTAAAGCAGGTAAGGTAGAATACAGAGTAGACAAGAACGCTATCGTTCACTGTCCTATTGGTAAAAAGAGCTTCGGTAAAGACAAAATTAAAGAAAACTACGAAGCACTTATGGAAGCAATCATCAAAGCAAAACCCGCTGCTGCTAAGGGTCTTTACATCAAGAGTGTTGCAATCGCAAGCACGATGGGTCCCGGCGTAAAAGTTAACGGTAAAATTTAGTTGACAATCACTTTTATTAGTGATATAATCATCAAGTAAAAATTAAATAGCCCAAGACAGTAGGTGTTAACTCGTATGATAAATACGGACCAACCGAGGCGAAATATTTTAGGTGTATTTTAGTGCGCCCTTGTATTCCGTTTAGGTTGTCAAGGGCGCTTTTATTCTTAAAAGGAGGTAAACAAATGTCAGCAAGTCAACAGGCAAGAAAAGAATTGGCTTTAGTTATCAAAGAAAAGTTCCAAAACGCCAAATCTGTAGTATTCGTTAAGTCTAATGGTCTTACCGTTGCTGAAGACACCGAACTTCGTGGTGAATTCAGAAAAAACAACGTAGAATACAAAGTATATAAGAACACTCTTATTAAATACGCATTACACGATTTGGGAATCACCGAATTTGACGACGACTTAAATGGACCTACTTCTGTAGCGTTTGGTGCAGACGAAACGGGTGCAAGTAAAGTTGTTATCGATGCGGTTAAAAAGTACAGCGAAAAGTTCTCTATTAAGAGTGGTTACGTTGACGGTGGTAAAATCGACGTTAACGGCGTAAAAACTCTTGCAGAAATGCCCTCGAAAGAAGAACTCGTTGCAAAAATGCTCGGTTCGTTGCAAGCACCCATATCAAATTTTGTTGGTGTACTTTCAGCTATCCCGAGAGGTTTGGTTATTGCACTTAACCAAATTGCAGAAAAGAAAGCGTAATCTTTTAAAACTTACAAAACAAAAATAAAAAAAATTAAAAAAGAAAAAATTATTTCAAATTTAAGGAGAATAAGAAAATGGCAGACATTCAAAAATTATTAGAAGAAGTTAAAGGTATGACAGTTTTAGAACTTAACGAATTAGTTAAGGCATTAGAAGAAGAATTCGGCGTAAGCGCTGCTGCACCCGTTGCAGTTGCTGCTGCTCCCGTAGCTGCTGCTGCAGCTGCTCCTGCTGAAGAACAAACCGAATTCAAAGTAGTAATCAAAGAAATCGGCGACAAGAAAATCGAAGTTATCAAAGCCGTTCGTGAATTCACTACTTTAGGCTTAGGCGAAGCAAAAGCATTAGTTGAAGCTAAGGGCGTAATCAAAGAAAACGCTTCTAAAGAAGAAGCAGACAAGATTATTGCACGCTTTAAAGAAGCTGGCGCTACCGTTGTTGCTGAATAATTTTAAGAATAACAAAAAAGACGAGTATACTTACTCGTCTTTTTTATTTCCTTTTGTTTGCTTATATCAGTAAAGTAAAAGTCTGACCCTAAAATTAGGTGTCAGACTTTTTAGTAATTATGGAATATTAATGAATAATTAATTTTGAGTGTCAGTTTCTTTTTTTTCGTATTTAATATCGGCAATACTTGATAAAATTACCGCACCTAGCGAAATAATACCACCAAGTATAAATTCTAAAGATATTGTGTCCATGCCGAATATTACTGAAACTATACCGGTAATTACTGCTGAGAACGGCATGATTACTGAAACTGCAGTGGGGTTTACGAAGTTCATTGCATACGTTCTTAGAAACCAACATAAAACGTTAGAAACAAGTGCGATAACAACGATTAAGATAAGTCCCGTAAAATCCCAACTCCATCTAAACGATTCGATAGGAGCACCGTTTATGTTGATAACTGAGAACAAATATGCGAACACGATTCCAGCGATTGCTTGCGTAATCATTTGTACCATTAAATATAAAAGTGTGTCAAATTTATGTATTTTAGCACCCGTAAAAGCGATATTTACACCGTATAAAACACCTGCAAGGGCACACAATATTTCGCCTATACCAAAACTTAAATCGCCTGAAGAAAGATTAATACCGCTTAAAACAAAACAGCCGACTAGACATAATATGCTCGAAAATATAGTTAAAAACGACGGCTTTTTCTTTATAACAAAAAACAAAATAACGGGTACGACTACGCAAGAAAGGTTTTCTAGAAAAGCGTAGGTCGTGGGGGTAGTGTAATATAGCCCGATTTTTTGTACTACTGATGCAAGCGCTACGCAAATTCCCGTCGGAATAGCAAGCTTAAAATAACTAGCGTTAAGTTTTTTTAGGCGTCCTCGACAAATAAATAGCAAGGTTAGTGCAGAAATAACTCCAACCACAGCCGTTCTTAACGCTGCCGAGTAATTTTCGTTTAGATAAGTGTTAAGCGGTGGCGAAGAACCCCAAATAAAGATAACTAAAAATATCATAGCGTACGCAAGGTACGTTTTATTTAATTTTCTCTTTTGACCAAGCATTATTAAATCTCCTTATAAAGTAATTATATAATATATTTTTGATTTTGTGAATTAAAATAATTACGTAAGGTTATGAAAATTTTTACATAAAGTTATGAAAAATTTTCACACCCTCTTGAAATAATATTCATAAGATGATAGAATTTAATTATGGAAAAAATGACAAGAAAAGCGGTAATAGTAACCGGTGCGTCGGGTGGAATGGGAAAAGAAGTTTGTATGGCTTTAGCCGAAAAATTCGACGTGTTTGCCTTTGACGTTCGCCCCGCTAACTTAAACGATAACAGAATAACCGACGTAATAGTTGACGTTACTGATACGAGTTCAATAGAAAAAGCCACCGAACTTGTGAAAAACAGTGGAAAAACAATATATTCAGTAATACACACGGCGGGAATATACGAGCTAGATTCACTTATTGAAATGGACGAGCAAAGATTTTTAAAAATATTTGACGTCAATCTTTTCGGTGTTTATAGAATAAACAAGGCTTTTATACCGTTAATAGAAAAAAAAGGCAAGGTGATAATGGTAACTAGCGAACTTGCTCCATTAGACCCTTTGCCTTTTACCGGCGTTTACGCAATAACTAAATCGGCACTAGAAAAATATGCATATTCACTTCGTATGGAACTAAATTTACTTGATATAAAAGTGGTAGTAATAAGACCAGGTGCTGTAAAAACAACTTTACTTAACGACTCAACGACTGCACTAGATAGGTTTGTAGATAAAACCGAGAATTATAAAGTAAACGCTAATAAGTTTAAAAAAATCGTAAATTCAGTAGAAAATAAAAACGTCGCCCCGCAAAAAATTGCTAAAGTTATAAATAAGGCGTTAAAAAAGAAAAACCCCAAATACGTAATCAACGTAAACCGAAACTTTTTACTAAGACTATTAAACTTTCTGCCCCATCGTTTGCAAGTAAAAATTATCAGTTGGATATTAAAGTAAACTAAAAAGGCTAACGAATTTTCTAATTCGTTAGCCTTTAATATTATTGTTAAAAATTATTTAAGTAATTCAAGTGCAGTGTTTACAATGTTTTCAGCAGTGAAACCATAGTGCTTAAATAATTCTTCAGCAGGACCACTAGCACCGAAACCGTTCATGCCGATTACTTTGCCGTTTAGACCTACGTATTTATACCAAGCGTTAGAAAGGCTTGCTTCGATAGCAATTCTCTTAGTTGCCTTAGAAGGTAATACGCTTTCTTTATATTTTTTGGTTTGTTTATCGAAAACTTCCATACAAGGCATAGAAACTACTCTAGCGTCAACGCCTTGTTCTTTTAAGATTTCGTAAGCGTTAATTGCTAAAAGAACTTCACTACCCGTAGCCATTAAAATAACGTCGGGGGTAGATTTAACGCTATCTCTAATGATATAGCCACCCTTTAATGCGTCTTTGCCGGTACCTTCTATCATAGGAAGAGTTTGACGAGATAAGAATAAGCAAGACGGATTTTTGCCGGTTATTGCACTAACGTAGCAAGCAGTAGTCTCTCTACCGTCAGCAGGACGATAAACGTTAACGTTAGGCATTGAACGGAAACTGTCGAAATGTTCGATAGGTTGATGGGTAGGACCGTCTTCACCAACACCAATCGAGTCGTGAGTTAGAATATAGATAGCGGGAATTTCCATAATAGCAGCCATACGCATAGCAGGACGCATATAGTCGGCGAATACTGCGAACGTTGCACAATAGGGAACTAAACCACCGTGTAAATACATACCGTTTACGATAGAAGTCATAGCGTGTTCACGAATACCGAAGTGCATATTAGAACCCGCACGGTTTTCAGCAGAATAGTCTGCACGGCCTTTCATGTTAGACTTATTTGAAGGAGTTAAGTCAGCACTACCACCGATAAGGTTAGGAACAAGTTTTTCTAATTTGTTCAAAACGGTATGGCTGTAACCTCTAGAAGCGTCGTTCTTTTCGAAATTCCAAATTTCTTCGTTTTCTAAAACGTTAGTAAAATCAGGATTTAACCAAGCGTCAAATTCTTTAGCAAGTTCGGGGTAGGTTTCAGAATATTGCTTAAATAATTCTTTCCAAGCCTTTTCTGCTTTTTTACCCTTATTGCCAAATCTCTTACAATGGCTATATACTTCCTTTGGAACTTCAAACGGAGCATAATCCCAACCGAGATTTTCTCTTAATTTCTTGATGTTTTCTTGTCCTAAAGGAGCACCGTGAGAAGAAGCCGAGTCAACTAGGGGTGAGCCGTAGCCGATATGTGATTTAATGATAATTAAAGAAGGTTTTTCGGTTTCTGCTTTAGCCTTTTTGATAGCACGGCTAATAGCGTTTACGTCGTTAGCATCTGCTATGTGTAAAACTTGCCAACCTAATGCTTGATGGCGTTTAGCAACGTCTTCAGTGAAAGCGATATCGGTAGAACCTTCGATAGTGATATCGTTATCGTCGTAAAGCGCAATAAGTTTGCCGAGTTTTAGAGTACCAGCAAGTGATGCTGCTTCGTATTGAATACCTTCTTGCATACAACCGTCGCCCATTAATACGTAGGTATAGTGGTCAACGATGGGGAAGCCTTCTTTGTTAAATTTTGCAGCAAGGTGAGATTCTGCAATCGCCATACCTACTGCGTTAGCAAAACCTTGACCTAAAGGACCGGTACTGGTTTCTACGCCAGGGCATAAGTCGTATTCGGGGTGGCCCGTAGTACGGCTACCAAATTGACGGAAATTAGCAAGTTCTTCAATTTTAAGACCAAAACCAAATAAGTGTAATAGAGAGTAAGCGAGCATAGAACCGTGTCCTGCTGATAAAACGAATCTGTCTCTATTAAAGAATTTGGGGTTTTTGGGGTTAAAAGTCATATTGGTGTAGGCAGCATAACCTATGGGTGCTGCACCTAATGCTATACCAGGGTGTCCTGATTTTGCTTTTTCAACAGCGTCTGCAGATAAAACTCTGATTGCGTTGATTGTTAACTGTCTTGCGTCTTGCATATTGTTCTCCTAAAATTTTATTATAAAGTAATAGTGCAATAAAAATAGCATAAAATTACTATATCAACATTATACAGTATACAAGTGAATATTTCAAGCATTTTTCAATTCTTTTTTGGTTAAATAATAATAAAAAAGGCTTGAAAAAAGCAATGCTGTCGTGTATAATTAATAATGTACATTATTAAATAATTGCCAAATGGACGGTATAGTAGACGAAGCGTTAGGGAAAACTTCTTTTAAAGTACCGCTTAGGTTTCAACGATTTTGCAATAGGAGAATTATGTTAAATATTATTGATGCAACCGGTTTTGGTATGCAAATTTCAAAAGGTACGGTTATAGGCATTATGCTTGTACCGTTAATCGTTAGTTTAATATTTTACGTTTTACGTGGCGTAGGTATATACGTTTTGTCTAAAAAAGCGGGCGTAAAAGTGGCTTGGATGGGTTTTGTTCCTTGTGTTTGGATATACCCGTTACTTAAAACTCTTAAAAACGAAAAATTTTTCGGTACAACTTTTGGTAAGTTGGCAGGGCTTCTTACCGTAGTATTTGCGTTGTCTGAAGCCACTACCTATTTTTATTCGCTTGTAGAAACAGTACCAATTCTCGGGTATTATTTACAAGGCGGTAGCGTATCGTTAGTGTTAGGCGAAACCGAGTCTACTATTATGGTCGGAAACGATTTCCTTAACCCCTTAGATACAACATTTATGAAGATATTGACAGAGGTTATCGATTGGGTAAGTCTTCCGCTAGACATAGTTGCACTAATTACAGAAGTGTTTATGCTTGTGGCTCTATTTAAAAGATACTGGCCTAACAACTATATTTTAGGAACGATTTTATCCGTGCTAGGTTTCTTTGGTATTATGGTGTTTATTATAAGAAAAAAACAACCTAGAGATTTTAACGAATATATAAGAAGTAGGTATTCTAACGTTTATAATCCGTACGGCAATAATCCTTACGGTAGCCCACAAGAACCTACTAGTAATAGCAATACAACGGAAGACCCGTTTAAGGACTTTTCTTCTAAAAAAGAAGACCCTTTTTCGGAATTTGACGATAAGGATAATAGATAATGACAAGTGAAAACATTGCGGCAATTTCTACTGCACTAGCGCCTAGTGGGGTTGCCGTCATAAGAATAAGCGGTGATAATCCTTTATCGGTTGCAGAAAAAATGTTTACACCACTAGGAAAGACCCCTGTAAAAAAGTTTACGCCTAACGTTATGTACGCAGGCGAAGTAGACGCAGGGGATTTTTGTGATTTTGGAATGTGCGTGTATTTTAAAGCGCCTAAAAGCTTTACCGGTGAAGATACGATAGAATTTCATATACACGGTGGTACGGCAATTACACGTGGGGTTTTGCAAAAAGTTTTATCGTCGGGGGCAAGGCTTGCCACTAACGGAGAGTTTACTAAACGCGCGTTTATAAACGGCAAGCTTAGTTTATCTTCTGCTGAAGGACTTATCGATATGATAAACAGCGAAGCAGTAAGTGGTGTTAGGGCTGGTTATAATCTTTACCGAGAAAAACTCACTAAAGAAATTGAAATAGAACAAGACAAAATTACCGAAGCACTTGCTGAAATCGACGCTGATATGGATTTCCCCGAAGAAGATTTAGAAGAAATGTCGACTGATAGAGTTCGCAAACTACTTACTTCGGTAGTGGAAAAATTGGACAAACTCATAGCGTCGTACAAAACGGGAAGAATTTTAAAATCAGGCGTAAAAGTTGCCATCGTTGGTAAACCTAACACGGGCAAAAGTTCAACTTTAAACGCAATTTTAAACTACGATAAAGCAATTGTTTCGGATATAGCGGGTACTACTCGTGATATTGTAGAAGGTGCAACCGATATTAACGGTGTGAGATTTAATTTTTCTGATACAGCAGGCATACGGGAATCTGACGATGCTATAGAACGTATGGGTGTAAACCTATCTAAACGTGTTTTAGAAGAAAGCGATATTATTTTGTTTATAATAGACGCTAGCAAAATAGATAGTCTAGACGAAGAAATATTTGAACTCATAAAAGACAAGAACTACGTAACTGTAATAAATAAAATAGATAAATCTGACTATAAAGACGATAGAGCAGACGTTTATATTTCTGCAACGAACTCTACAAATATAGAAAATTTAAAATCAATTCTATACGAACGTGCAGTCGGCACGGTAGATACTAACGGCGAGTATCTAGTAGAAGAAAGACATTTTGAAGCACTTAAGTGTGCTAGAGAAAAAATAGATTTTTCACTAAAGTCTTTAGGCACAGTTCCTTTAGAACTAGTTTCAATCGACCTAAAAGACGGTTGGGATGCACTAGGAGAAATATCGGGCAAAACGGCAAGCGAAGAAATCATCAACACGATTTTTTCTAAGTTTTGCGTAGGTAAATAGGAGATAGTATGGTAAATCTCGAACTATACAAGGTGTTTTATACGGTTGCAAAGTGCGGTAGTTTAACTAAAGCCGCTGAAGAATTATACATATCGCAACCGGCAGTATCACAAGCGATAAAACAACTTGAAAGTCAACTCGGTGGTCAATTGTTTAACCGTACCCATAAGGGTATGGAGCTTACCGAAACGGGCGGAAAACAAATTTTCGATACCGTAGAAAAAGCCTTAAAACTGTTTGACGAGGCCGAAAAAAAATATTTAGAACTAAAAGATACTGCAACGGGCGTGATTAGAATTTGTGCATCTGATACGGTAAGCACGCACTTTTTGTTGCCGTACATAAAAGAGTATCACGAAAAATACCCCGAAGTTAACTTAATTTTAGAAAACGGTACTTCGCAAGAAACGATAGAACTTCTAAAGAACAACAAAGGCGACGTGGGGTTTGTAAATCTTCCCGTAGACGATAGAGATATAAATCTTGTCGATACGGTAATGCATTTACACGACACTTTCGTTGCAAGTGATAAGTTTAGTGACCTAAAAAATAAAACGGTGGACTTAAAGCATTTGCAAGATTATCCACTTTTGATGTTAGAATTATCGTCTGCAACACGTCAAGCAATCGTGTCGTTTGCACACTCACAAGGCGTTCACTTGCACCCGGAAATCGAGCTTTCAAGTTTAGAACTGATGACGTCGTTTGCTAAAAACGGTATAGGTATTGCATGTATTCCAAAAGAATTCGTTAAACACGAGCTTTTAGAAGAAAGAAGTTTGTTTGAAATTAAAACTGAACCCTCTTTACCTACTAGAGCGATAGGACTTGCAGTTCCTAAAGACATAGAACTTACTTTCGCAGTGAAAGAGTTCGTAAATATGATAAAAAAACACAAGGGAGAATAAATTATGGAAATTTGGCAAGCAATAGTTTTAGGTGCTGTCCAAGGTTTTGCAGAATTTTTACCCATTTCAAGTAGCGGACATTTAATGCTTTTGCAATATTGGTTTGGTATAGAAGAAGCTTTCTTTTATAGCATAATGCTTCATCTCGGAACGCTAATTCCCGTAGTTATCGTTTTATGGAGAGAAATTTTAGCAATATTCAAAAAGCCTTTCAATAAATTTTGGTATCTAGTTTTGGCAACAATTCCTGCGGGTATAATCGGAATAGTCTTTTCCGTGGCTTTTGATTTAGACGAATTGTTCTATAACAATATTTGGTTACTTTCAATAGCATTTTTAATAACTGCGGGCGTTCTGTTGTTCGTTGAACAAAGGGCGAAAAGAGTTGAAATGAGTAACCCTATCAACACTAAAACTGCTTTTATTATGGGTTGTGGTCAAGCGTTCGGCGTGTTGCCGGGAATTTCAAGAAGTGGCTCAACTCTTTCCGCTGGTATTTTGGGAAAAGTTGATAGAGATAGCAACGCTAACTTTACTTTTTTAATGAGTATTCCTATAATTCTCGCAGCAGTTTTAATGGAAGGCATTGACGTAGTGCAATCAGGTACTATCGGCAACGTTAATTGGGTTTCTTTAGCGTTTGGTATAGTTACTTCTGCAGTTTGTGGTTACATAGCCGTTAAGTTCATGCTTAAAATTATTAAAAAAGCAAATTATAAGTGGTTTTCTATATATCTAGTAGGTATGTCGATTGCTACGCTTATCACGGCTTTAGTGTAATGGACAAAGATATAGAAAGATTATTAAACGGTTATATAAGCCAAGATAAAATTGCTAAAACAGTAGAAAAAATTTTAAAACAAAAGATAAAAAAAGGAGAATAACATGAAAAAGTTTTTTGGAGAGTTCAAAAAATTTATCACACGTGGTAACGTACTTGATATGTCCGTCGGTGTTATCGTCGGCGGTGCGTTTACCGGTATCGTTAATGGTTTAAGTAATTTTATCTTAAAACCAATAATTAACTGGCTTTTAGCGTTAGTGTTAGGGGCAAAAGGTCTAGAGGGTGCAGTTACCATTTTAAGTAAGGCAACAACCCCAGACGGTGCTATTGACCTTGCAAACTCAATTTATATAGATTGGGGTGCATTTATCAGTGCAATTATCAACTTCTTATTAATCGCCCTCGTGTTATTTACAATTGTAAGAACTATAAACAGAGTTTCCGAAGGCAACACGAGATTTATGAAAAAACTTCAAAAAGGTTGGCTACCCAAAGGAGATAGAAAAGAGTTGAAAAAACTTGGCATCAAACTTTACGAAGAAGATAAAGTTAAAGA
>JAFVOW010000112.1 GCA_017505625.1 Clostridia bacterium
ATGGTTGCAAAGAAGAATTACTCAGCGTCCTCGATCTTGGAGACTCTCTTCTTGGTCACCAGCACAACACCGGTACCCAGAGCAGCGGTGCCGCCCAGGACGGTGAACAGCAGGGTGCCCAGACCGCCGGTCTCAGGCAGCATAGAGCCGGTCTTGTTGACCACGTGCACGCCGGAACCGGTGGAGTAGATCTCACCGTTGAAGGTTGCATCCAGGTTTGCATCGGAGATGATGAACTTCTGAGGGGCAGTCAGCTTATTGTAGCCATCGGGAGCCTCAGTCTCTTCCAGGTAGTAGGTGCCGTTGTCGAAGCCAACCACACGGACCTCGCCGTTCTTAACGACGATCTCGACACCGGTCTCGTCAGCTCTTGCGCGGCGGTAGGTAACACCGTCGTCCATCAGGACAACAGTTACTTCGTTGCCGTTTTCAGCAGACTTGATACCTGCAATCATGCCGGCTGGTCCACCACCTATTATTGCAATCCTTTTCATAGTGATTTATATGTTTTTTCTATTTTGTCTTTATATTCGTAAATTTTTGTAAAATCCGTTTTGTTGTATAAAATTGGCGTTAATGTAACGTAACCTTTTGACGACCACTCAACGTCGCAATCTTCAGGATTTTCGTGATTTTTTTGTGGTTTTCCTATTAAAACATACTCGTTTTCGGAAACTTTTTTATAGTTGTCAGAATACAGTTGCTTACCTAACGGCGTAACTTTGTAGCCTTTTATTTGTTCTTTAGGAAGGTCAGGAATATTTACGTTCCATATAAAATTATTGGTTAAATCTTTATATAAAACATCAATTAGTGTAACGGTAATTTCAGCGCAATAATCTAAATCACCACCTTCGTGTGATACCGAAGAAAAAGCCATTGACTTATAGCCGAGTGTTGCGCCCTCTATTGCAGCTGAAACAGTACCTGAATATAATACGTCAGTACCTAAATTATGCCCTAAATTTATTCCTGCAAGTACTAAATCAGTTTTAAAATCTGTTAAAACGTGACTTGCGAACTTTACGCAGTCAGCAGGCGTGCCGGAAACGGTGTAAGTTTGAGCGCCACAAATGTCATTTCTTTTTAATATAGTTAAATTTTTATAAAAAGATAACGAATGAGAAAGGCCTGAGCGATTGCCATCAGGAACTACAATCAATACGTTATGATTTTTTACTAATCTACTAACGAGTGGTTTTAGCGCAGGGCTTTCAATTCCATCGTCGTTTGAAATTAAAATATTCATAAAATCCTTTATTTAAAAATCGGTTTTTCGGAAAGTTTTTTTGTAATCATTTTTTATCGGTATATGCTATACCTTTGTTTATTGTTGAAATCTCGTATTTATCTTTAATTAAAGCAACGCACTTTTCTGCACGTTCTTTTTTGTCGTTTGTGGTTGCGTCTGTAAAAATATCTGTTTGCGTTGGTTCTTCCACAAAATTAGAAACACTTATTCCTAATGAACGAACAGGATTATTCCAGACATAATTACTATTAAAAAGTTCAAGAGAATACTTGCAAATATCGTCTATTAGTAGTGTAGGTTTTATAGCAATTTGACGGTGCATAGATTCAAGTTTGCTATCTCTAACGTAAATGGTAAGCGTAGTTGGTCTGCCTAATTTATTATTGATTACACGGGTAATTACGCTGTCTGCCAAAAAATAGAAAACAAGTTTGATATCTTCTGTGTTTTCTAAGTCTCGGTAGGAAGTCATGCTATTCCCTACAGATTTTATTACGCTTTCAGTTTCGGCGTTTATAACGGGCGTATCGTCAGTTCCGAGTGCGTAAGATTTTAGAATTGCGCCCCACTTACCTAACGAGTTTTTTAGTGAAAATTCACTTGCGTTTGCTAAATCGCCTATCGTCATTACGTTTAGGTTGTTTAACTTACTTAAAGTAGATTTTCCAACGAAAAGTAGTTGCCCAACTTTGATAGGCCAAATTTTTTCTTTAAAATTTTCTTTAGTTATTTCAGTAACGGCGTCAGGTTTTTTAATATCTGAGCCAAGTTTTGCAAAAACTTTACTGAAACTAACACCTATTGAAACGGTAAGACCTATTTCTTCTTTAATTCTTTTGCGAATTATTTCGGCAATTTCAACGCCTGAACCGAACATTTTGCTGTGAGTAACGTCGAGCCAAGCTTCGTCAATACCAAAAGGTTCAATTACGTCTGTATAATCAGAATATATTTTACGGACTTTTGCAGAGTAGACTAAATACTTGTCCATGTTTGCTTCAACGGCAACTAATTTTGGGCAAATCTTATATGCTTCTACTAAAGTCATACCTGTTTTTATGCCTAATTTTTTAGCCTTTTCGTTTTTAGCAAGAACGATGCCGTGGCGTTCTTCAGTGCTACCACTTACAGCAACGAATTTGTCTTTTAATTCGGGATTGTTTAAGATTTCTACACTTGCGTAAAAATTGTTAAGGTCTGAATGAAGTATTACCCTATCCATTACGATTTCTCGAAAATTTATCTTTGAAAA
>JAFVOW010000113.1 GCA_017505625.1 Clostridia bacterium
CCGAAGCAAATAAATTATTAATTGACGGATATATTAGTGGTTATCAAATTAAATTAAATATCGTTTATACGTCTTCTATCGACGATTACGGTAATACAGTTTACGCGGTTTCTTCAGCTAAATATACTTATGTGTTAGTAAACGATAATATTAAAAATATTATTGAATCTGGCGAGGTAGATAATGCAAAGCCGATTTATTGTCACCCTATAGTATTATATAATGCTGGTGATCAAGTATGGATGATTTCATGTTTAATTTTTAATCAAAAAGCAGAAGCTTTTACTAAAGAAACTTTAATAGCATATTTAAAAACTTTTACTGGACGTTTAGTAGTCACTGGGTCTTATGATAGCGCTTCTACGGGTTTTGTTGTGGTAAGCAGTGTAAATAATCGTAATGATGGAATATGGCTTCTAGGTTGGACGCCAAGCGATTCATATATTAGTGAAGGTATAGTAAACTTTGAAACTGTTATTACTAATTCTTCTTCTTTTAATGACGCAGTCAATAAAATTAATTAAACTAATATAAAATAAGGAGGTCATGAATTATGTTAGTTAAACAAGTAGCAACCTTCGTTAACGACGCTATTAGTCAAGTCGTCGGCGAAGAAGCAACATTATTAACCGAAGATTTATCTAACGTTGTCGCTGTCGGCACAGCCGTCTTTAATGCGACCTCTTACGATAAATTTACTAAAGCGTTAGTCGACCGTATCGGTAAAACTATTTTTGTCGACAGAAAATATGAAGGAATCGCCCCAAGCGTTATTTATGATGGCTTCGAATACGGCGCGGTTCTTGAAAAAATCGGCGGCGATATCCCAGAGGCCACCGAAAACGAAACATGGGATCTTGTCGGGGGTCAAAGCTATGATCCTAACGTGTTTTACGCCCCAAGCGTTTACGCGAAATTCTATAATCATTACATTACTTTCGAAATTCCTTTAAGCGTTACAGATAAACAAGCTAAAAGCGCTTTCTCTAACGCTCAAGAATTAACACGTTTCGTTAGTATGTTATTTGGCAACGTCGATAAAGCGTTATCTCTTGCTATGGAATCTTTAGTCATGAGAACAATTAACGGCGCAGTTGCTGAAACTATTTACGCTTCTTACGGTTCAGCCGATTACGGCGCTTCTTCTAAAGTCAAAGCTAGAAACTTATTACAAGAGTGGAACGCTAAATTAGGTCAAGGTAACGAAATTACAATGAAAGCCGCTTTAGAAGATAAAGACTTTATCCGTTTCGCTTCTGTCGAAATTATGAAAGTCGCAACACGTTTAAAGAAAATGTCTACATTATTTAACGTCGGCGGTAAAAAGAGATTTACCCCTATGGATAAATTAAAAATCGTTCTTCATGGCGATTTCGAAGCTGCCGCCACTGGTTATTTATATAGTGATACTTTCCACGAAGATTATGTTAAATTACCTAAAGCGGATATCGTCCCGTTCTGGCAAGGCAGCGGCGACGACTACGATTTCGAGGTTTCTAGCGAAATCAAAGTTAACTTACCAAGCGACGCTACTAAAACCGTAGACGTTAAAGGCGTTATCGGTGTCTTATTCGATGAAGAAGCTTTAGGCGTTCTCAATTTCGAAAGATACACAACAAGCGATTATAACGGTAAGGCCGAATTTACTAACTACTGGCACAAACAAAAATCATGTCATTTTATCGACATGAACGAAAATATCGTCGTGTTCTTCTTACAAGAAGAAGCGGGCGAATAATCGTTAATTAATTTATAATAGGCGGTGGGGGGTTCTTCATCGCCTTTTATTTTAAAGGAGGTAATATATGATTTTAAAACTTTCGCTAGACTTTGAAGAAATCGTTAGTTATGCTTCAGTATCTACTAACGAAGATTTATTATTAAGCATTAATAATTTAACTGAAACTGAAAATTGCAATTTCATCGCCCCCGACGAAATCGATATGATTATCGTTAGAATTCAACCGAGTTTAAATAATATCGATTTAGAAGCGTGGTTAGGTTCAACCCTTTTAGATCATGCTAGCGGCGACGTCGATACTTTCCCAAGCGAACTAGAACGTATTTTAGAAGACGGGGAAGAACCTTTAGTCGTTTACGGTAATGTAGTCGAAACTAGCGTTTTTATTAAGTTAATTAAAAATGACGCTGTTAACATGAATATTGAGGGATTAACTGGTATCGTTTTATATAAACAAAACAGCGCTAACAACGTCTTAAATAAATCATTAACATTAAGTAATATTATTCAGGGAAAATTTAATATCCCTATTGCGTTAAAATCATTTACTTTAGATCTTGACGGTAATTATGTTTTTAACTATATCTGGATACCTTTATTAAATAGATATTATTACGTTAATAGTATTCAAAGATATACAGATAAATTAACGCGTTATACTTTCGGCGAAGACGTTTTAATGTCGTGGCAAGACTTAATTAAAAGTCAAAGCGCTTTAATTACTCGTCAAGAAAATTATAACTATAAAGATAGTATTATCGATAATCGTTTACCAGTTACAGATACGATTTATTATCATGTCTTTAACCCTAATATGTTAGACGAGAAAAACATTACTTTCGATTTTGAACCAGTTATTCCCGCTAGCGGTGGCGGATATGAAAAAAATAATTTTAATATTTTAGTATCGACATATACTAAAGAATTATACACGTCTTTAAATTTAGATAATATCGAATCGCCAGATTTAGTTTTACCGTCTATTTCCCCTTTAAGGACAAGATCTAATTTTAAATCTTTAATTAGTTTAGACGGTTATAGCGGTTTAGTTGCCGCTTGCGTTAAAAACGATACGGTCGCTTCTTTCGTTCAGTCGGTTTTATGGTTACCTTTTAACGCCGTAGACTTATTCAATACGCAATTAAGTAATAAAGGCGTATTCGCTAACGATAAAGTCTTATGCGGTATTAATGGCGGCGAGTGGTTAACTAATGGTAGCGAAAATAACCCCGTCGAGGGATACTGGGTTTTCGATGGTGTCTGTCCTTATTTAGTAATTGCTGACTTTATGTTTAATGATACTGGAATCGGCGATACTAATTTAGGAATAGCGAGTTATTCGCCTATTTCTAAATGGGAAATTTACGTTCCTTTCGTGGGGTGGCAAGAGGTCGATTTTAACGCGGTCAAAGGTAAAAGAATCTTCGTCTTTTACGCTATGGATCTCGATACTGGATTATCTACCGCTTATATCTATAATAAAACCGATAGTATTATTTTATGGTCTGGAACTTGTCAAATCGGTATTAGATTAAATTTAGTTACTACTAACGAACTCGAAAACACTAGACAAAAACAAGCTAACGATTTAAATATGATTTTAGGAACTATCGGCGCGGGTTTATCTATTGCTGTCGGCGCTGCTTCTGGTAACGGTTTCGCTATCGCTGCTGGCGCTTTAACAGCGACTAAAACTATCGCGAGCGCGGTAAATTCTAATAATATGTTATTCGAGCGTGCGTCTATGTCTTTCGGCACAAGTAATACGGCGCTTTATTCAAAAACCGAAGTCCAAGTTAGAAGATCTTATCATAATTTAATACCTATCGACGATTCAGTTTACGGAAGAATTAACGGTTATCCGTCAAATACTTATGAAAGCTTAAGTAATTTAACTGGATATACCGAAATCGGCGATATTCAATTTAACCCGATGAATTATAATATAACCCAAGACGAAATTAACGAAATTGTCGCAATTTTACGAAATGGTGTTATAATGTAATCGGGTATTGATAGTTAGGGTTTCTCAATATTCTTCTACAGTGGGAACAGTGGTTAACGTGCGACCGCTGTTTTCTTTTTGAAATAATAATTAAAATAGTATTTGACATTATATTTTATTTTTGATAATCTATAGCCAAGAAGAAAGAGGAAACCTAAATTATGATTCATTTAAGCATTAAAAACGAAAATCAAGAAACAGTATTTCAAATTCGCGATTTTATTTTAGCTAATTGCGCTAAAGAAGATTTAGAAATTGATATTAAAAATTATTTAACTTTTATCTATATTACCGCTAAAAATATTAGTAGTTATATTCATAGTCATTTAGACGATAATTTTAACGAAATTATGGTTATCGATTTCTACGTTATAAGCGATGAAGGAACTATTAATCATGACGTCAAATCTTTAAAAATTAACGTTAATACAGTTAATAGTTATTGGGGATAAGTTATGCCGTATTTGAAAAGAACAGATTATCAAAAGTGGGTCGAATACGTTATCGCGTGTTTAGACGAAATTAACGCTATCAA
>JAFVOW010000114.1 GCA_017505625.1 Clostridia bacterium
GCTGTAAAGAAGTTTTTAAGTACACATTGAAAAACGAATTTAAGTATATTATTGATAGTTTTGAAGTCTTTAAAACTTTGCAACGTGCTTTACGTGGTCGCCGTATTATTCAAGGCTACGGGTTATTTTACGGTGTGGATTTTGAAAAGGTATCCAAAGACGAAGTTGATAGGGCTTTAAATGAAATATTAAAAGAATTAGGTAAAATAGAATATCCTGATAGAGTTTACCAGAAGTTAGCTGATATATTAAACGATATTAGGGATAACCCAGAAGTTAAGTACATATCGAAGTCGAGCATAAAAAAAGCATTATTTAATGGTGATGATAAATGAAGTACGGTACATATTTGAAACAATGGATTAAAACTTATAAAGAACCTTTTATAAAAAGCGCTGATTCTATCCGTCGGAACGTACGGTTACACGTTCCCGAAAGTCTGAAGAATAAAGAACTTGCTAAACTTAACGGTTTGGAAGTTCAACAAGCGATAAACAATATAAAAATGAGTCGAACTCGTGTTATAATGTATGATATTTATCACGGTTCGTTGAAGTTAGCCTATAAGTTAGGGCTTATTGAACGTAACGTTGCAGATTTACTTATTAAACCTAAGCACAAGCGTAAAAACGGTAGCGCTTTAACTAAGCAAGAGTTGAACGACTTTATAGGGGTAATTCAAAACGAAAAATTGTATTACTATTTTATGTTTATTATTTATACCGGGTGCAGACGTTCGGAAGCTCTTGGTGTTAAATGGTCGGATATCGATTTTACAAAAAAAGTAATTCATATTAAAGGAACTAAAACTGAAAAATCGGATCGGCACGTTCCGTTGTTTCCCGAACTCGAAAGCATACTAAAACAAAAGGAACGTAAGGGCGTTTATTTATTCCCCTTTTCAAAAGGTTATGTTTCAAAAACATTTAGTAAACTTTGCCCAGGGCATAAGTTACACGATTTACGCCATACGTTTGCTACACGGTGTTTAGAATGCGATATAAATATAAAGATTGTTCAACGTTGGTTAGGGCATAGCCGATTAGATACGACGGCAAGTATTTACACGCACGTGCAGGAAGACTTCGTTAAATCTGAAAGTGAAAAGTTTAAAATAACATAACAAAAAAAGCCACTTAAAAAAGTGGCTTTTCGCTTGGCTGCCTCTGTCAGACTCGAACTGACGACAACGCGGTTAACAGCCGCGGGCTCTACCTGCTGAGCTAAGAGGCAGTATTGTTAGGTTTTACCTAACGTTTTTTAGGTTGCTTCTACAAGCCTTGCACTTGTCGTTCTCCTTTCAGGCATTTGGTGTAAACCGATACGTTCACCCTACCTGCTGAGCTAAGAGGCAATGTATTTTGGCTTAAAAGCTAAGCCAAAATAGTTTTTTGGAATGCAGCAACTACCTATCTTCCCGTGCCGTCTCCAGCAAAGTATTTTCGGCGCAAGTGAGCTTAACTTCTGTGTTCGGTATGAGAACAGGTGGGACCTCATCGCCATCGTCACCGCAATGGTATATCAACCACTTCCGTGGGTAATATCAATGTTTTTTACGGAAAGTTACTTTTAACCGTTATCGTTAACCCTTTCCATCAAGTTTCCC
>JAFVOW010000115.1 GCA_017505625.1 Clostridia bacterium
AAAGGCAAATATAACCTTTTTAGATTGATATTCTACGTTGTTTGTTTTAACAAGGAAAATTCCGTCTTTCTCTTTAACGCTTGTTACGCTTTGATTAGTTTTAATGGTAACGTTACTTTTTAATAGATGTGCTAAAAACAAATCTACAACCGAACTTGCTTGTCTGCTCATGGGATAAACACGTCCAATCTCATCGGTTATAGTTTGCAATCCTAAACCGTAAAAATAATCTTTTACGTCTAGATTTATAATATCATTAACTGCCGATTTGACAAAGTTTTTATCGCCGTAGTAGTTTTCTTCGGAAATACTTGCGTTAGTGAGGTTTGCTTGACCGTTACCTGTAGCGACAAGTTTTTTCAAAATTCGGTCGTTTTTTTCTAATATTAAAATATTATCGCCCGAAATAGAATTTTTACCACGAGAAAGTTCTATGGCAGAAATAACCCCCGACGCACCACCACCGATGATTATTACTTCATAAAAGTTTGTAGGCATAATTACCCCTTATATTAAAATTTTAGTTTTTAAAAATTTTTTGAAAAATATTGAACGAAATTATTTGAGAAATTCTAACAATTCAGAGGGTGTATTTACAAAATTTTCACACCCTAAAGAAGAAAGATGGTCTTTGTTGCCATAGCCCCACAAAACACAAACGGGCGTGCAACCAGAATTAACGCCTGCAAGATAATCTGTTTGCATGTCGCCGACCATATAACAGTCTAAGGCCGTAACGTTTAAGGCGTTAAACACCCTTTCCACACTGCGTTTGTCGGGTTTCATGGGAACGCCTTTTAAATCGCCTAAAACGGCGTCAAAATTGAATTTTGAAAGAAGTTTTTGATATATTTGTTCGGTTGTTTTTTGTTGCTTATTAGTTAAAATTGCTAATAAATAGCCACGTTTTTTTAGCTCGATTAAAAGTTCTTCTATACCGTCAAATAGAATAGTTAAAGAATTGTCTGACTTAGTGTATTCTTGGTCATAAAACTTAAATATCTCTTCAAACTTTTCTTCAGACACAGGACAATTTAAGGCATTCTTAACAAGATTTCTTGCCCCGCATCCTATAATTGAAAGCGTTCTATTTTCATCGATTAATGGATAACCAAAACGCTTTAAGGTTAAATTTAGATACTTAGTAATTTCGGGTATAGAGTGAATAAGAGTTCCGTCTAAGTCGAATATAACTGTTTTTTTCATTACATTTCCTCTACTGTGTCTATACCTAAAAGATTAAGAGCGTTAGTTAATACCGTTTTAACCGATTTTGCTAAATGTAAACGGAAATTTTTAAGATTTTGGTCCTCACACGCAATCTTACAAGCAAAATAGAACTTATTAAAACTAGCCGATAAATCGAGTGCGTAACGAGTAACGATAGACGGCTCGTATTTATCGCCCGCAACCTTTACTACGTCCTTAAACTTTCCTAATTCTTTGATAACGTCGTATTCTTCAGCCGTTAAAGTAGGTACGGTAAATCCGTCTTGTATTTGGTTTTTATTAAGAACGCTATTACAACGAGCAACGGTGTATAAAACGTAAGGGCAAGTTTCCCCTTCAAAAGATAAAACTCTATCGTAACTGAATACGATATCTTTAATTTTATTGTTACAAAGAGCACTGAAAATTACCGCACCCGTACCAACCGTTCTTGCGATTTTATCTTTATCTTTTAGGTCTGGGTTTTTATCTTCGATAACTTTATAAGCTTTTTCGATAGTTTTAGCGATAACGTCTTCAAGTAAAACTACGTTACCACCACGAGTACTCATAGCACCGCTTTCTAGCGATACCATACCGTAAGCGACGTGAACTAAATCTTTTGCCCACTCTTTACCCATAAGTTCTACAACCTTAAAAAATTGCTTAAAGTGTAGGTTTTGTTGATATGCAACTACGTATAAGCATTTATAGAAATCGTAAGTGTTTTTTCTATAAACGGCGGCGGCAATATCACGTGTAGCATAAAGCGACGACCCGTCCGATTTTAAGATTAAACAAGGTGGCATACCGTATTCTTCTAAATCTACGACAGAAGCTCCGTCAGAAGATTTAAGCAAGCCCTTTTGTTTTAACTCGTCAACGATAGGTTGCATTTTGTCGTTATAAAAACTCTCGCCTGCGTAAGAATCAAAATCTACTTTTAAGAGTTTATAAATTTTATCTACTTCTTCTAAAGTTATGGTTTTGAAAAGTTCAAAGAGTTTGTTACTTTCTTCGTCGCCGTCTTCGATAAGTTTAAAATAACGTCTTGCTTCATCGTCTAAACTAGGATTTTGTTTTGCTTCATCGTGGAATTTAACGTAAATTCTAGAAAGTTCTTTTAATCTTCCTTCTTTTACCTTTTCTTCACTACTCCAAAGTTTATAAGCAACTATTAACTTTCCAAACTGAGTACCATAGTCGCCTAAATGGTTTATACCAACAACCTTGTACCCTAAAAATCTAAATATTTTACATAACGCCGAGCCTATAACGGTTGTACTTAAATGCCCGATATGGAAAGGCTTTGCGATATTTATAGAAGAATAGTCTATACAAATAGTTTTGCCGTTACCGATAGTTGCCGAGCCGTATAAATCGCCTTGACTTTCAATTTCAGATAAAAGCTCAGCCGTAAAGTTTTCACGATTAATTTTAAAGTTTAGATAGCCGTTAACGGCACTAACTTCGGTAAAAGTAGCGTCGCCATTAAACTTGTTTTTAAGTTCTTCCGCAATCATCACGGGAGATTTACGCATAACTTTAGCAAGTTTAAAACAAGGAAGTGCAAAGTCGCCCATGTCGGCCGTTGGGGGAACTTCTATAAAGTCAGATAAGGTAGATTTTTCTACGTCGTTAATTTCAAGTTTTTCAGCAATATACCCTTTGTAATCCATAATTATTCTCCATTTTTAATATAATAACATAAATTTGTACAAAATACAACGGAAAAACTTGTAATTTTTTTAATTTTGAATTATAATTACTAAAGTTAAAAAATAATTTTTTGGAGATAAACATGAAACTCGGAGTAGTAGGACTTCCAAACGTAGGCAAATCGACGTTGTTTAACGCTATCACTAAAGCAGGTGCTGAATGTGCTAACTATCCTTTCTGCACAATTGAACCAAACGTTGGTATCGTAGCCGTTCCCGATAATCGCTTAGACGTTTTAGGTAAACTTTATAACACGAAAAAAATCACCCCCGCAGTAGTAGAATTCGTAGACATCGCAGGGCTTGTTAAAGGTGCTAGCCAAGGCGAAGGCTTAGGCAATAAATTCTTAGCAAATATACGTGAAACCGACGCTATCGTTCATGTAGTAAGATGTTTTGAAGACGAGAATATCACCCACGTAGACGATTCTATAGACCCCGTTCGTGATATAGAAACTATCAACACCGAACTTATTTTTGCCGATACCGACACTGTAAAAAAACGCCTAGATAAAGCAATCAATATGACTAAGACGGGCGATAAAAAATATAAAATCGAAGCAGAATTTTTAACAAAACTTTACGACCACTTAAATAATATAAAAACTGCAAGAACTTTAGATTGCACCGAAGAAGAACGTGAAATTATGAAAGATATGTTCTTGCTTACCGCAAAGCCCGTAATTTATACGGCTAACATCGGCGAAAAAGATATGGGTAAAGACGTTAGCACTCTTCCCCTAGTACAAAAAGTAATCGAGTACGCTAAGACTGAAAACGCTGAATATATGGTAATTTGTGCTAAAACCGAAGAAGAACTCTCTGGACTTGACGACGAAGAAAGACAAATGTTTCTAAACGAACTCGGCGAAAGCCAAAGTGGTTTAGATAAATTAGTAAAAGCGTCTTATAACCTATTAGGATTACTTAGTTACCTTACCGCCGGCGAAAAAGAAGTACGTGCATGGACGATAGAACAAGGCACTAAAGCACCGCAAGCAGCAGGCAAAATTCACACTGACTTTGAAAAAGGCTTTATCCGTGCGGAAATCGTCGACTACGACGTACTAGTAGAACTAGGCAGTTTTAACGCCGCAAAAGAACACGGCAAAGTACGTTCTGAAGGTAAAGATTACGTAATCAAAGACGGCGACGTCGTACTCTTTAGATTTAACGTTTAATTTTATTTGAATTAAAAATTTAAGGCTAGCGAAAACATTTTCGCTAGCCTTTTTGTTTATATACTTATTCTTTTGTCCAAACGGTAGGTACACCGTCTACGTAATGCCAATAATTACCACCGTCGGTGGGCAAATCACTTTGGTTTTCTATGTAATAATATAATTTAGAAATAGGAACTTTTTCATTTCCATTTATTTGTCCCCACTCTTCTATATTCCCTTTGTAATATATATTTGTTAAACTATCACAGCCGTCAAACACAAATGAGTTTATACTATATATTTTTTTACCTATTGTTACGCTTGTTAAATTTTTACAATTAAAAAATACACCAATACC
>JAFVOW010000116.1 GCA_017505625.1 Clostridia bacterium
GAATAAACACCGGGGAAAGACGATATTGCTCGTTTGTGGTTTTCTGTCATACAAATAATTATATCGTGTTTTAAAAGCATTTTTACGTCTAGCGTTTTAGACTTAAACCCGTAAGCCGTAAGACCTAATTTTTTCAAGGCAATAACTGAATTTTTACTCATTTTATCGCCGTTTATAGCAGAAATACCAGCACTAGAAACCCTTACGCCTTTAAGCCCTGCATTTTTAATTTTACTTTTTAATATTATCTCCGCCATAGGACTACGACAAGTATTTCCCGTACAAACGAATAAAACTTTTATCATGCTCATCCACAAGACTTCCTTAATCTATTTGTTATGCCGAGATATACGCCGTCTTCTCTATCAAATGAAACGGCAATAATAATATCGGCTATTTTTTCGCCTTCTAATAGTTTATCGTAAAGATTGCTTGCAATCTCCTTGCCCGTAGTTCCTAAAAGCAACAAATTCTTACCCGAGAATTTATCGGCTAAGTCGTTTGAACACATTATGAAAGGCTTAAGCCCTTCTTTTTGTTTTTGTTCATACAACTCCAAAACTTTATCTAGTTGAGTTTTAGAAAATAATGCTGTGTCGCATTTAGGTTTATAATGACGATATTTTACGCCTGGTGATTTTACCTTATCAGTTTCTTTATGTTGGGCGATTTCGCAACTACCTACGACTTTTTCTATCATTTCCTTAGTTACAAGTCCTGCCCTTAAAATTCTAGGAACAACGTCCGTAACGTCTAATACTGTGCTTTCGATACCACCTAAGCATTTACCACCGTCCAAAATCAACTCTAGTTTACCGTTTAGGTCGTTATATACGTGGGTAGCAGTTACGGGACTTGTATGTTTAGATATATTAGCACTCGGTGCAACTAAAGGAAGGTTTATAGCCTTTAGCAATTTTTGGCATCCTTTATGGCTAGGCATACGAACAGCGAGCGTTTCTCCACCGCAAACGGCTTCGTTTACGACAACGCCTTTACTCTTAAACACTAAAGTTAAAGGGCCTGGCATAAATTTTTTAATGAGTTTTTTAACGTACGGTTGTTCAATAAATACTAGCTTGTTTAAGTCGTATCTCTTATGAACGTGAGCAATAAGAGGGTTGTCCGACGGTCTACCTTTTATTTCAAAAATCTTTTTAACAGCATTAGAACTTGTTCCAACACCGGCTAACCCGTACACGGTTTCAGTAGGCATACCAATTACGCCGTCAGCACGTAAAATGTTTACTGCAAGTTTTATACTTTTACCGTCAACTTTTTTTATTTGCGTTATCATTAGAATATCTCTTCATCAACGGTTTTAGATTCTTCGGGTTGATTTTGTTCAGTAAACGCTACGTCAAAATCGGGAAGTTCAGGTTCGCTTACTCTAACCGGTTGTTTATGGTTTTGTCCTTGGTCTTCGCCTTCTGGTTCGCCTGTTTCGTAGTTGATATTTAAGAACTTGGTGCTTTCGCCTTTGAAGTATAGTTCCACAACGCCTTGAGGACCGTTTCTATGTTTTTCTACGATAATTTCAGCAACGTTTTTCTTTATCTTTCCTTCAGCAATTTCTTTTTCGATAGTCGGTGATTTTTCTTTATCGGGACGGTGTATAAACATTACTATATCAGCGTCTTGTTCGATTGCACCCGATTCACGAAGGTCGGCAAGTTGAGGACGACCTTTTCTACTTTCAACCGCACGAGATAATTGCGACAATGCAATTACGGGGACGTTGAGTTCTTTTGCTAAAATTTTAAGATTTCTAGAAATGTTAGAAATTTCTTGTTGACGGTTGTCTTCGCCTTTTTTAGCGTCAGAAGTCATTAACTGTATGTAGTCGACCATTACTAAATCAAGCCCTGCTTTTCTCTTTAGGCGTCTACATTTAGAAATGAGTTCTCTAGGTGTAACCGCCGCCGAATCGTCGATGTAGATTTTAGCGTTAGATAAAAGTTCTCTAGCCTTTGCAATCTTAAGCCACTCGGTTTTGGTCATTCTACCCTTTAGTGCGTTTTCCATACTAACGCCTGCAGCTGAACACATCATTCTTTGAACGAGTTGTTCTTTGCCCATTTCTAGAGAGAATACTGCACAAGTATAGCCTTGAAGTGCAACGTTTTCAACTATGTTCATAGCGAGTGAAGTTTTACCTACGCCAGGACGAGCGGCAAGAATTATCAAATCGCTTTTTTGTAAACCGTTAAGCAGTTTATCTATACCCTTAAAGCCCGTCTTAATTCCCCTAAACGACGAAGTGTCTTTTGAAAGTTCATCGAGTTTCGTCATAACGTCGGGAATAATCGAGCCGATTTTTTTCATACTGCTGGTGTCGGCGGTATTAGAAATATCGTAAATAGTTTTTTCAGCAAAAGATAAAGCCGAAAACTCGTCCATACTCTTAGAACTTTCGGAAATTATTTCAGCCGAACCTTTTATAAGTTTTCTGAGCATACTATCACGACGAACGATTTCTATATATCTGCCGTAGTTAGCCGAAGACGGCAAAACGTTGGTTAGTTGGTTAATATATTCAATGCCCCCTACCGTCTCTAGTTCGCCACGTTTTTCTAAAGCATCGGCAAGTGTTACCAAGTCTAAGGCTTTATTTTCCTTAATTATAGATTCCATTGCGCCGAAAATGTATTTATGCGATTCCGAATAAAAATCTTCTTCACCTATTTGCGAACCTATTTCCGACTGAACGATGGGGTCCATTAAAACACAACCGCGCAAAGATTGTTCGGCTTCTAAACTATGTGGCATATCGTTAAAGATTTTTTCTTTATTTTTGGTATTCTTTTGCATATTTTTCTCTCCCAAAAGGTTTACAGTTGTTTATAACGTTCTAGCGCATCACTAAACGACTTAAACGCTAATTCAAAAGGTTTTTTATCAGTTAAATCAACGCCTGCAATTTTTAATAGTTCTACGGGCCCGTCGGAATTTCCCGAAGACAAGAATTTAAAATA
>JAFVOW010000117.1 GCA_017505625.1 Clostridia bacterium
AAATAGCAAATTACTTTCACAAGCAAAACTAGGTGGGTTTACCTTTGGGTAGATTCACCTAGTTTTATTTTAGAACTTATAAACGGTAAGTCTATCGAAGAGTGGGTTTACGACGATAAAGGTAATCTTTTAAAATCGTTTACGTATAATACTTTAGATACTTCTAGCAAATTCTACACCGAACATATCTACGACGAAAACGGAAAACACCTTGCCGACTTAGACGTTATGGGCGAACATAAAACCCAATTTGAATACGTAGATAAAAGCGGACTTGTAAAAACCGAAAAACTTCCTAACGGTAGTAAATTCTCTTACGGTTATGATTTAGCCGACAACTTAACCGCTATAACTCAATCAACCGAAGACGGCGAAGAAAACTCCGTGTCTAGAGTTTATGAAGACGGTTTACTTAAAAAACTTGTTTCAGGAAATACTAAGATAGAATATAATTATAATTTTATCAATAGAAAAGTTGATACAATTTGGCTTAACGGCGCAATAGAAAAAGGTTATACTTATTCTAATGGAGATAAGACTGTTCAAGTTTTTGATAGGGATTTGAAAACCATTTCATCAACGACAAAAGACGATTTTGGGAATATCGTAGAAGTTAAAAAGGGAGATACTGTTATAGAATCTAACGTCTATGAAAAAGGTCTTATTAAAACGTCTACTAAAAACGCTATTAGGTCAACCTATAACTATGACGAAAACGTACCCGAAAGACTTGCAAGTATTACTTATTCAAATGCAGTTTCTAAAACGTTTACTTATGACGAGTGGGGAAACGTAACAACCCAAAACTATAAGGAAAACAATAAAGATAATATTACTACTTATACTTATAGTAACGACAGTAAGAAAAAACTTACTAGCGTTAATCTTAATAACGAGTATATTATTTCACCTCAAACGGATATTCACAGTAGAAACGTGGGTAAAAAGTTTGAAACGGCAAACGGTGTCAAAATAGACGAAGAAAGCATAACTTATGCTAAGTTTGGCGACCATGCAACTTCTTTACCGTCTTCTATTAAATATTGGAATAAAACTACTCAAAGTTTTAATGATAAACTTGATTATAAATACGATAGTATGGGAAATATTATCTCTATTACCCAAAACGGTAAACTTCTTTCCAAGTATACTTACGATAAGTTAAACAGACTTGTTCGTGAAGATAATACTGCTTTTGGCAAAACTTATCTTTTTGAATACGATAATACTGGTAATATAACTTCAAAGAGAACTTGTCCGTTTACTTTAGAAAAGAAAGAGAATATTAGCGTATTTGAAGAAGAAAATACTTTCTCATATATAGGCGACGTATTATATGGTAAAGATGACGTTACTTGTATAAACGAACACGGAAGACCAACCGTATACTTAGGTAATGCGGTAACGTATAAAGAAGATGGTCTTATCTCTTCTTACAAAGGCATAAACTTTTTATATGATACTTGTGGTAACAGACAACTTAAAGGTAGTATGACGTTTAGTTATAATAATGACGGGTTACTTACAAGGCAAAGTAATGGAATAAGTTTCATATACGATCATACTTCTTCACCAATAGGAATAAAAAATGGAACTACACCATATTTCTT
>JAFVOW010000118.1 GCA_017505625.1 Clostridia bacterium
AAAAGAAATCTTAACACGATAAAGACGTTTAACCTTGGCGATTTAGGAGAGTTAGAAAAGCCTGAGTTTTTAGAATATGGTTTCGTATGTAAAAAAGATAAGGTGGTTTTAGATAATTATCAAAAGCTTTTAATTGAACAAATTGAGAGTGATTGCGAACGAGCAAGAATTAATAATGAACGTGCTTGCAAGTATTTATCTAAACCGTTTGAAATTGAGGAAATTGTCGGCGAATTAGTTTACGATGAATATTCAAAAGGTAAAAATTATTATCTAGAAATCGGTGGTAGAGTTTTATGTGTAAAAAACTATAAAATATTACAACGTGATGGGTTTGAAATAAATTATTTTGATGAAGACGATGCTTTGACCAAGTGGACTTGTGTAAAAGCAGTAGAATTATATTTTGATAAAGAAAATGGGTTTACTATTCACCTTCTAATACTAAGCGGCGACGAGTATGAAAACACCGAAGACGTTTACTTTACTCTTAGTAGCACTGATATTAGTCTTATTTAGCAAAATCTTATAAATATTAGGCTATGTTTTTATCTTTTCTTAAACTTAGTTATAGACAAATTATTAAAATTGGTATATAATGTAAAGGAAAACATTACTTCGGGGGGTAATTTAAATGCAATCAGCAAAATACAAGAGAGTACTTATTAAACTTTCAGGCGAAGCACTCGCAGGAGAAAAGGGTAACGGTATAGACCAAAAAACACTAGACGCTATTACCGACCAAATTATAGCCGTTAAAAACCTCGGTGTAGAAATTGGTATAGTCGTTGGTGGTGGTAACTTCTGGCGTGGCCGTCAAGGTACTGAAATGGATAGGTCGACGGCAGACCATATGGGGATGCTTGCTACCGTTATTAACGCATTAGGTATTCAAGACGCACTAGAAAGAAAAGGCGTTCCTACCCGTGTTCAAACGGCACTTACTATCACTAGAGTTGCTGAACCTTATATTTTAAGAAAAGCGCTTGCACATTTAGACGCAGGTAAAATCGTTATCTTTGCATGCGGTACGGGTAACCCGTATTTTACTACCGATACTGCTGCAGCACTTCGTGCCGCTGAAATCGGTGCAGAAATGTTACTACTCGCTAAAAACGTTGACGGCATTTATGATTCAGACCCCAAAACTAATAAGGATGCTAAAAAATTATCGTCTATATCTTATAAAGAGTTCATTTCACAAGGCTTAAAGGCTATGGATACTACGGCGATTACTATTTGTATGGAAAACAATATTCCCGTTCTAGCGTTCGGTTTATTTGAAGAAAACGCACTTCTTCGTTCAGTATGTGGCGAAGAAATCGGTACGGTTATTAAATAAGACTAAAAGGAGAATAATTATGGCTATAGAAAACGAACAATATGAAATTATAATGATGGAAACTATGGAAAAGACTGATAAAACTATCTCGGTTTTATCGTCTGAGTACGCTACTATTCGTGCAGGTAGAGCAAACCCGCATATTTTAGACAAAGTTTTAGTAGACTATTACGGAACACCTACGCCTATAAATCAAGTAGGTAACATCTCCGTTTCAGAAGGAAGATGTTTGGTTATTTCACCGTGGGACGCTTCTATGCTAAAAGTTATCGAAAAACAACTTCTTGCCGATAACATTGGTATTACGCCTAGTAACGACGGTAAAGTAATTCGTTTGGTTTTCCCCGTTCTTACCGAAGAAAGAAGAAAAGAATTAGTTAAACAAACCAAAAAAATGGCTGAAGATTCTAAGGTTGCTATTCGTAACGTTCGTCGTGATGCTATGGACGCATTAAAGAAAATGAAAAACAACAAAGAACTTTCAGAAGACGAACACGCTACTTGCGAAAAAGAAATAGACAAAGTTATTTCTGAAGCCATCGAAAAGGTAGAAAAAGTTTCAGCTGAAAAAGAAAAGGACATCCTAAGCGTATAATAATGGAAAATTTAAAAATTCCTCATCATATTGGAATTATAATGGACGGCAACGGACGTTGGGCGGAATCTAGGGGTAAGAAGCGAACTTACGGACACAAACACGGTTCCGACAACGTAGACCGTATTGCTTCATACGCTTTCGAGCGTGGTATTAAAGTCGTATCCTTGTACGCCTTTTCTACCGAAAATTGGCAAAGACCTAAGGAAGAAGTTGACGAACTTATGCGACTTCTTTCGGTTTATTTTAAAAGATTTTTATCAAAGTTCGTTAAAAACAAGATAAAAGTTAAAATAATGGGCGACGTGAGTGCGTTAACGCCAAAACTACAAAAAGAAATCGGCGATATTTTGGAAAAAACCAAAGACTTCGACGGTGGAGTGTTGTGCCTTGGCATAAACTACGGTGGTAGACAAGAAATCGTTAACGCTGTAAACTCGCTTATTAAAAATGACCAACCCGTTACGGTAGAAAATATTTCTAACAATCTTTATACTGCCGAGCTTGGCGAACCCGATTTAATTATTAGAACGGGTGGCGAGTATAGACTTTCTAACTTTATGCTTTTTCAAGGAGCATACAGCGAACTTTATTTTACCGACGTGTTGTGGCCAGACTTTGATGAAAACGAACTAGAAAAAGCAATTGAGTCGTTTAGTGGTAGAACTAGAAGAGTTGGTAAGGTTTTATAATATGAAAATTAGAATTATTAGCGGTGCGTGTTTCGTTGCTATAATCACTGCGTTCTTTTTGTTAAGAGAATTCGTTCACCCCGCATTTTTTAATATTTTAATATGGTTTTTATGTGCTTTCGGCACGTACGAAGTAGTTAGGGCGTTAAAACAAGTTAACTCTAAATTTACAAGCATTTTAGCCTTTGTGTCGGGTATTATAGTTATTCCCGCCTACGTGGTTTTAGATTACTTTTTAGGTATAAACGCACTATTTATTTGTATAAGTTATCTTCTAATTACCGTAATCGCATATTTCGTTTATTCGTTTATAAAATATAACGAAGTATCCTTTTTCGGGTTTATACCGCTTGTTTATCCATCGGTATTGTTGTTATGTATGGCTGGTGCTAATAGCCTAGTGTACAATGGCTTTATAGCACTTTTACTCATTTTCGTTATTTCGCCGTTTACCGATACGATGGCGTATTTTACCGGTATGGTTTATAACAAAATTAAAAAGGGAGAGGCAAAAAAACTTTGTCCTAAACTCAGTCCTAAAAAAACCGTTGCAGGTGCTATTGGCGGGCTGTTCGGCGGTGCGATTGGTGGAATTTTAGTTTATCTTATTTTCCGTCCTGAAATTTCTTTAGGCGTGCCGTTACTAGTGTTTGCCGTAATCGGTTTAATTGCAAGCGTTCTAACACAAGTAGGCGACCTATTCGAAAGTTTCATTAAACGAAAAGTCGGTATCAAAGATATGGGGAAAATTATGCCCGGTCACGGTGGCGTTATGGATAGAATAGACGGCATAACCTTTGCAAGTTTATTTATTTATATAGTATTTTTGGTAATTTAATATGAAAAAAATTGCTCTCATTGGTAGTACGGGGTCGATTGGTGTTCAAACGCTTAACGTCGTTAGAAATAACCCCGATAAATTTGAAATAGTTTCGCTTGCGGGTGGTAATTCCCGTGAGCGTTTTTTAGAGCAAGTAAAAGAATTTAAACCTAAAATTGCTACCTTAATACAAGAGTGTGACGTTTCGGAATTTACTGACACCGAGTTCTATTTTGGCGACCTTGCTTTTATGAACGCAATAACACGTGACGCCGATATAGTAGTGGTATCGTTAGTTGGGTTTACGGGTATAATAGCAGTGCTTGACGCTATTAAAAAGGGCAAAAACATTGCGCTTGCTAACAAGGAAAGCCTAGTTGTCGGTGGCGAACTCGTAATGCGTCTTGCAAAAGAAAAAGGCGTTACCATTACGCCGATAGACAGCGAACACTCGGCTATTTGGCAAGCACTTAACTTTGATTTTAACACGCCCTTTAATAAAATAATTTTAACGGCTAGTGGCGGTGCGTTTAGAGATTATGACGTAGAAGAATTGCAAAACGTTACGGCAAAAGACGCATTAAAACATCCTAACTGGTTAATGGGCAGTAAAATTACCGTAGACTGTGCTACTATGGTAAACAAAGCCTTTGAAGTTATTGAAGCCAAATGGCTTTATAATACAAATTTCGATAAAATCGACGTTATAATTCACCGTCAAAGTATCATACACTCTATGGTAGAGTTTATTGATAGTTCGGTAATTGCTCAGCTTTCTAACCCTAGCATGGAACTTCCCATCCAAATTGCGTTAAGTTATCCAAATAGGTTTACTTCTAGCGTAAAACCGTTAGATTTTGTGGCGTTAAAAACCCTTTCATTTGAAGAAGTAGATAACGCTAAATATCCATGCTTTAACTTAGTTAAAGAGTGCGCTAAAAAAGGCGGAATTTACACGGCTTTAATTAACGGCGCTAACGACACAGCAGTAGATTTATTCCTAAAAGATAAAATTAAATACGGAGATATTTATAAGGCGTTAGATTTAGCAGTTTCAAGTTACGGCGGTAATTTCGACGGAACTTTTGAAAGCTTAAAAACTGCTAACGACTACGCAGTTAACCTAATAAAAACAAAATTCGGAGTATAATGACTAACAATTTATTAGCAAATTTTTCTGATATCATGGCTTACGCCGGTTATATTCTATTGGCAATTTTAGTTTTGCTCGTTATGATTACCGTGCATGAATTAGGGCACTATATAGCGGGCAAAATTTTTAAGTTTGGTATAACCGAGTTTGCTATTGGTTTCGGACCTAAAATTTTTTCTAGACAACTAAAAAGTGGCGAACAGTTTTCTATACGTGCTTTTCCCGTAGGTGGGTTTTGTGCGTTTAGTGGCGAAGACGAAGAAAGCGACGACCCAAAAGCCTTTAACAATAAAAAACCTTGGCAAAGGATAATCGTACTTATATCGGGTGCGTTTATGAACTATATTCTTGCCGTTTTCTTAATTGCACTGATGTTTGGCATTTACGGTCAGGCTTCTTTAATGACGGGAAAAGTCGACGTTCATCCCGAATACGCTAGCGAGTACAGTTTTTCCGATAAAGACGTTATCATAAAAGCCAACGGCAAAAATGTTTATATGCTAACCGATTTAATGAACGCCACCGAAAACAAAAATAAAGATGACTTGATAAATTTTACCGTAATTAGAAACCGTGAAGTTAAAAACATACAAGTAAAACTTCGTTCTGATACCTTTTACGATAACCTTGAAGACGTTACAAAGCTTTATGACGCAATAGGCGTTCATTATGAAATATCTGAGTCAGGTGAGATGACCGACAGTGGCATGTATTCTACGGGAGTAAGGTTAGGCTTTTTTAGAACTATTGGTAGAAGTTTTGATTATTCTATTAAGATTGCCGGTATGGTGTTTACGGTAATCGGTGAACTAATAACGGGGGCTTTAGGATTAAAATCCGTTGGTGGTACGGTTACCACTTTAGGCATAACGGCAGAAGCCATAAAAATCGGTGGATTTAGGTATTTACTCAACGTCGCTTCGTTAATTGGCGTAAACCTTGCCGTGTTTAATCTACTTCCGTTCCCCGCACTAGACGGTTCTAGAGTGGTGTTTACGGCAATAGAAGGTATTCGCAAAAAACCCATAAACCGAAAGGTGGAAGGCGTAATTCATACTGTAGGGCTAATGCTGTTGCTGATTTTTGCAGTATTTGTAGACCTTCAGCAGTGTTTTTAGAAAAAAAATAAGCAAAACTTATATAATTATAAAAATTTACTATAAAAATCTTTTTGCGATATAAAAACATTTGTGATACAATAAAGAAGAAATTTGTGGAGAATTTATTCGGAGGATAAAATTATGGCAATCAAAAACGCATATTTACTAGACTTACTAGAAAGAACAAAACAAAGAAACGCTAACGAACCTGAATTTATTCAGGCAGTTACCGAAGTTTTTTCTACTTTAGAACCGGTTATTGAACAAAGACAAGATTTGGTCGATGCAGGCGTGTTAGAAAGAATAGTAGAACCTGAAAGACAAATCATCTTTAGAGTACCTTGGGTAGACGACAAGGGCGTATTCCACGTAAATAGGGGCTTTAGAGTACAATACAACTCGGCTATCGGTCCTTACAAGGGTGGTATAAGACTTCATCCGTCGGTATATCTCGGAATTATTAAGTTCTTAGGTTTTGAACAAGTATTCAAAAACAGTTTAACCACGCTTCCTATGGGTGGTGCAAAAGGTGGTTCGGACTTTGACCCCAAAGGTAAATCTGACGGCGAAATTATGAGATTCTGTCAAAGCTTTATGACTGAACTTTATCGTCATATCGGCGCTGATTTAGACGTTCCCGCAGGCGATATCGGTACGGGTGCTAGAGAAATTGGTTATATGTTCGGTCAATACAAGAGAATCGCTAACGAATTCGTAGGCGTTCTTACCGGTAAAGGTTTAGTTTACGGCGGTTCGCTTGCTAGAAAAGAAGCAACGGGTTACGGCTTATGCTATTTCACTCACGAAATGTTACAAGCAAACGGTATGAGTTTTGACGGCAAGACGGTTTTAGTATCGGGTTCTGGTAACGTTGCTATCTACGCTTGTGAAAAGGCTACCGAATACGGTGCAAAAGTAGTTGCTATGTCTGACAGTAACGGTTACGTTTACGATAAAGACGGTATCGACCTTGACGTTGTTAAACAAATTAAGGAAGTAGAAAGAAAGAGAATAAGCGAATACGTAAAATATCGTAAAAATGCTGAATACCACGAAGGTTGCAAAGGTATTTGGACTATTCCTTGTGATATTGCTCTTCCTTGTGCAACCCAAAACGAAATCGATGGCGAAAGTGCAAAAATTCTTGCTAAAAACGGTTGTAAGGTTGTATCTGAAGGTGCTAACATGCCTTCAACTCCCGAAGCAATTGATACATATTTTGAAGCAGGTATGCTTTACGGTCCTGCAAAAGCAGCAAACGCAGGTGGCGTTGCAACTTCTGGTCTTGAAATGAGCCAAAACTCTATGAGATATTCTTGGTCGTTTGAAGAAGTTGATGCAAAATTACACGACATTATGAAGAGTATTTTTAAGGCGTGCGACGAAGCGTCTAAAAAATACGGTATGCCCGGCAACTATATGGCAGGTGCAAACATCGCAGGCTTTATTAAAGTTGCAGAAGCAATGAAAGCACACGGTAACGTTTAATAAAACTATAAAATCAAAATGCCACGAAAATCGTGGCATTTTTTCTTTTCATTAGTTGTTTGTAAAGTTGTTGTTAAAACAGTTGCAAGTGGTAGTGGTTATAAGTGCAAGTAGTAAGAGCAACTGTGTACAGTTTATCGTGTTATTATTAAGTAGTAAAAACAAAAGCGCAATTAAAGTAAGATTGTTGTTCATAAAAATCTCCTATTATAAATTTTCGCTATTTTTTTATTTTATGCGAGAAAATATCAAAAAATACACGGCATGTTTTTTATTAAAATATATGTACATTCATTATATTTTATAAGGAGAAAAATATGAAAGAGATTTTACTTGATAGAAAACTTCAAACCATGATAAACGATTACGTTCCTAGTGGAGAAATTTTAGATGATTTAGTGTGCTTTTTCTCTATGTTTTCAGACTACACTAGACTAAAGATTATATCTTCTTTAGCAATAACTGAAATGTGCGTATCCGATTTATCAAACTTATTAAAACTCAATCAGACTACGGTGTCTCATCAACTACGCCTACTAAAAAATCTTAACGCAGTAAAGACTAAAAGACAAGGAAAAGTTGTGTTCTATTCATTGCGTAACGACCTAATTGGCGACGTATTGCTTAAAGGGGTAGAGTATTTAGGCTATTAAACACTTGTAAAAAGTACAAAAATCGAGTATAATACATTTATAAGTCAAGGAGAAAAGGCTTGTGGGTGTATTAGAAGACAAATTAAAACTTCTACCCTCTAATCCCGGTGTCTACGTTATGCTAGACAAGGATGGCGTAGTTATTTACGTCGGCAAGGCGAAAAATCTTAAAAATAGGGTAAGACAATATTTTTTTAACAGCGTCAAAACCAAAAAGGTTATGGCGATGGTTTCTAACGTCGCCGACTTTTATTACGTAATCGCCCCTAGCGAAATAGACGCATTATCTTTAGAAAACAACTTAATCAAAAAACATAAACCTAGATATAATATTCTTCTAAAAGACGATAAAACTTATCCGTATTTAAGGGTAGATTTAAAAGAAAATTTTCCCGTGTTTAAGGTGGTAAGACGCATAAAAAAGGACGGAGCAAAATATTTTGGTCCGTATATGGGTGGGGTAAACGTTAATTCCGTGCTAGAAACGCTTAACCTCTTATACGGAATTAGACCGTGTGTTAAAATACTAAATGCAAATAAAACAGTTAAACCGTGCCTTAACTATCATATAGCAAAATGTTCAGCACCGTGTGCAGGGCTAATAACACAAGAAGAATACAAAGACCGTGTAAAATCAGCAATATCGTTTTTGTCGGGCGATGTAGAAAACGCTGAACAAATTCTAACCGATAAAATGACGGCTTTTGCTGATAACGAGCAGTTTGAAATAGCCTTAAAATATAAAAACGCAATTTTAGGACTAGAAAAACTAAAACTAAAACGCTTAACTTCGCTAAATAAATTTTTATCGGCAGACGTTATTGCTTACGCTTCTAACGGAATATATTCTACAATAAATATGCTATTTATTAGACAAGGTAGAATGCTAGGCAGTAAAAACTTTTCTTTTGAGAGTGGAGCACTTTCAGATGAACAAGCGTTGTCCGAATTTATATCTAGATACTATAATTCTAGCGTGGAAATTCCCGACGAGATAGTATTAGGCGTAGAACTTTCGGATGAAAAATCGTTAAAAGAATATATAAAAACCGTTACGGGCAAAAACGTAGAAATCGTTCCTACTAAAAT
>JAFVOW010000119.1 GCA_017505625.1 Clostridia bacterium
ATCAAACTCTTAAGTTTAATGATTTAAAGCCGAACCTTACGGTTCAACTGCTCTAACGAATTTCGCTTGTTAGCGTTTTGTGTCATTAAATGACTGTTTTTTAAAGTACATATTTCATACTTCAAAGATTTTGACAGAAACTTTCAAAATAACTATTATTTCGTCTTATTTCCTTCTATTCAATTTTTAAACTACCCTCGTCAACAACGGTTGACGTGCTGTCTTTCTTGCGACAGCCTACATATAATAACATAAGCATTTTTTTAAGTCAAGCATTTTTTATAGGTTTTTTAAAGTTTTTTTAAGTTTTTTTAAACTTTTTTTTAACCCACAAAATGTTGTGTTTTTTGACTATTGTAGCCACGACATTTTGTAATTTGCTAAAACTAAAATCATTAGGTATTATCAAATGATTTTGCTTATGCCGTTTGTTGCCCCGTTTCAAGGGGTAATTGAGATTATAAATGATAAATGCGTTAAAGTCAAGTGTTTTTTACAAAATTTTTAAGATTTTTTTAAAAGTGTTTTATGTATGCTGGATAGATTTAATGTTATTCTGTTTTACGCTTGATTATTGCCCGTTTTCGTGCTATTATATATTATATAATGTTTAAGGAGAACAAAATGAAAAGACGTATTATAACATCATTGGCATTATGCTTCGTTTTAATAATGTCCACTTTTTCTTTTTTAGGATGCACTAGGGCAAGCACCGATTATTACACGCTATCTGATGACGGCACATACTACTCTTTTACGGGTTCAGCCGAATTTGCCGAAACTGAATACACCATTTTATCGGAAATCAAAGGTATCCCCGTAACGGAAATAGGACAGGCGGCTCTTTCACAAAATACAACAATAACAAAAATCACTATTCCAGATAGTGTAACAAAAATGCGCAACAATGCTTTTTCTAAATGTGGCGAACTTGCCGAAGTTTCTATTGGAGCAGGAATAACAACGCTTCCCGACTCGGCGTTTGCTGGTTGTTCAAAACTAACTACGGTTACTTTTTCAGAGGGTTTAGAAAAAATAAGTAGAAGTGCATTTGCAAACTGCATTAAGTTAGACAATATTTCCTTTCCGTCTACACTTACGACTCTTGGTGAAAAGGTGTTTTATAGATGTAGGGGCTTATCTACTATAACTCTTCCCGAAAACCTAACAAAAATTGAAAATAGTTGTTTTGAAGACTGCTCTGGACTTACCGAAATTACCATAAACAAAAAATTAGACACCATTAGCAACAATTGCTTTAAGAACTGTTCAAGAGTTACTAAAATTAACTTTGCAACTGACGGTGTGCTAGAAGTTATAAACAACTCGGCATTTTTTAACTTGTCTTCGCTTGAAGAGGTTACCTTCCCAGATTCTCTTAAGGGAATAAAAGCATCGGCGTTCTTTAACTGTAAAGCGCTAAGAAAAGTTACTTTTGGTAAAGGTATCGAATATATCGGCGGTAGCGTTTCCGAAACCGCAGGTGGTGCGTTTGCCGAAATCGTAGCAGAAGAGGATAAGCCTACCGATAAAGCACATATTTTAGAAATGATTTTCCCCGAAGAAGCTATCGGTTACGGTTGGTATCCGACTTTAGACCCATACGGACCTATATGCAATAGATGTTACGGGGCTGAAGGCCTTGATGATTTGTATTTTCTAACCCCCGAAGAAATCAGAAATAATGAAGCACGTCAACAACTTTGCCAAAACATGACGGGTTACAGTTGGTTTAAGTGTAAAACACCTAACCCCGACCGTGCAGTATAAACAAACGATTAATGGCTAACGAGAACTCGTTAGCCATTTCAATTGTTTTATAAACATTATATATAATATAATATTGAAAATTTATAATATAATGGATTATTAAACTTTTATACTTGATTATGAATTTAAATCGTGATATCATATTTTACACAAAATTTAAGGAGCTAAAAATGAAAGGACGCATTTTAATCTCGTTATTATTATGTTTTGTTTTAATTATTTCTGCTTTTTCTTTTTTAGGATGTAGTGAAAGCAATTCCGAGGGATATACCCTTTCTGATGATGGAACGTATTACACGTTTACCGGCATTAAAAACCTAGCAGAAACAGAATACACGTTTCTATCTGAAATTGACGGAATTCCCGTAACACAAATTAAAGCAAACGCTTTTTCACAAAACTTTACGATTAAGAAAGTTATTATACCAGACAGCATAACAAAAATGGGTAGCAATGCTTTTAGCAAATGTGCTGAACTCACCGAAGTGACTATTGGCTCTGGATTGGACACCATTCCCGAATCCGCTTTTGCTTTTTGTAATAAACTCACGACTGTTACTTTTTCTACAGGATTACAAAAAATCAGCAAGAGTGCCTTTGCAAACTGCTTAAAGTTAGACAACGTTACACTTCCCACAACCCTCACCACACTTTGTGAAAAGGCTTTCCTTAAATGTAGAGGTTTGAAGTCTATAGTTTTACCCGAAAACCTTACCAAAATTGAAAATAGTTGTTTTGAAGAATGCACTAGCTTAACTTCGGTTACCATAAACAAAGCTCTTACTGAAATTAGCAACTCATGTTTTAAGAAATGTTCTAAACTTACAACCATTAACTTTGCCATGGACGGAGTTTTAGAAGTTATTGGAAATTCGGCTTTTCTTAATTCCGCCGTTACGGAACTTACCTTCCCCGATTCTCTTAAAGGTATAAAGGAATCTGCTTTTTATAACTGTAAACAGCTAAGAAAAGTTACTTTCGGCAAGGGAATCACTTTTATTGGTGGTAGTACTTCTACGTCTGTAGGCGGTACTTTTTGCGATGACGACGCAGAAACCGTTCATGTTACTGAATTTGTTTTCCCTGAAGAAGCTCTCGGATACGGCTGGTATCCTTCTCACGACGGATGGGGTTCGTCGGGAACAAGACAGTATTGGTTTGAGTTCTGGCCAGACGGAACGCCTCATAACGTTGGTAGCCATGATTCTTATTTTTTAACCCCCGAAGAACTTAGAAACAATGAAGCGTGCATGACCTTGGCTCAAACAATGGGTAGTTGGGCTTGGTTTAAGTGTACGACTCCTGACCCCGAGTATGCTTTATAATAAACCATAAAACAAGTAAAGGCTAACGAAAAATTTCGTTAGCCTTTTTTATAAATATATAATCTTATAAACATCATATAGTATATACTACATTTTAACCTGTTACGGTTATACCTTTTTTCTTTTGATACTGCGTCATAATCCAGTGTTCAGCTAAATTCAAATCCATTTGATGCGAACCGTCAAAGATATCTAAATAAGCTTTCGATTCGGGATATTTTTCTATTAGCGCTGAATAAAGTTCTATACTTTGACTTCTTGGTACGACATCGTCGTGTTTGCCGTGGAAAATTTTAACGTTGGCTTTTGCTAAGCCGTCTATATAGGTTACTGGCGAACGGGCAATCATTTCTTCGGTTGTTTCACAACACGCCTCAATCAAAGGTCTATAGTAGGCACTAGCACTTGACCATTTAATCAAATCGCAAACAGGCACAAACGCACCTACCGATACAAACATTTCTGGAAAATGCGAAGCAACTAGCAGTGCCACTTGTCCTCCTCCGCTTGCACCTAGCAAAAATATATTACCTCTGTCTATTTGTTTGTTTTCTATGCAATAATCTATTGCGTCTTTTACGTCTTGAATAACGTATTTAGACCCACAAGCCTTTTTATGGTTAGGATTACTTTCTTTATTAGGTCCTCTAAACTCGGGCAACAACAAATTGAAATCGTGTTTTTTTGCAAGTGGCAACATATTGTCTATTTGATTAAATCTATCAAAACTCCACGTGTGCAAGCCGACTAATAGTGGTCTATTAGGTTTACTTGCAGAATAAAAAAGTATAGGTTGATTTTCACCGTCTAAGGTTGATTTTATAATTATTTCTTGCATTTCCATAGCTTTACTTCCTAAAAAATTGCCTTTTCAATAACGCCACCACCGATACATTTATCACCGTCGTAAAAGACTGCAAACTGTCCTTCGGTGATTGCACGTTGGCGTTCAAAAAAGTCTACCCTTATACCATCTTCTAAAATATTTACCGTGCATTTTTGTTCGGGTTGGCGGTAACGGAATTTAGCCGTACACTCAAACACTTTTTTATCGGGAATTTTAGGTATCCAGTTAACTGAGTTCATAAGTAGACCTTTACTAAAGAGTTTATCTTCAGAGCCGTGTGCGACGTATAATATATTGTTTTTGAGGTCTTTTTCTATAACGAACCAACGGCTTCCGTCGTCGCCTTTTTGTCCACCGATATTAAGCCCACGACGTTGACCTATGGTGTAATACATAAGCCCTATATGTTCGCCTAAAACTTTTCCGTCGTACGTCATAATTTTTCCTGGTTTTGCGGGGATATAATTTAGCAAGAAATTTCTAAAATTTCTTTCCCCTATAAAACAAATACCGGTAGAATCTTTTTTCTCTGCCGTTGCTAGTCCGTTTTCTAGTGCTATACGGCGAACTTCACTCTTATCCATTTTACCTAAAGGAAATAACACGCCGTCTAGTTGTTCTTGAGATAATTGGTTTAAAAAATACGTTTGGTCTTTAGATTGGTCTTTTGCTTTTAGAAGATAATGGATATCGCCGTCGTGCAAAATGTCACAGTAATGTCCCGTAGCAATATAGTCTGCACCTAAACGTTTTGCTTCGTCCTTAAAGTCCTTAAACTTTATTTCACGGTTACATAAAACGTCGGGGTTAGGCGTTCTTCCTGCGTTATATTCTTCCAAAAAATACGTAAACACCCTATCCATATATTGTTTAGCAAGGTTAACAGAGTAATAAGGTATACCGATTTTGTTAGCGACACGGCGAACGTCGGCATAATCTTCTTCGCCCGTACAATGTCCACACTCGTCGGTCTCTTCCCAATTGCTCATATATAAGCCTATTACGTTATAGCCTTGTTCTTTGAGTATAAGTGCGGCAACTGAACTGTCTACTCCGCCACTCATACCAACGACAACCGTTTTTTTCATAAATTCTCCTTAAAAACGTATATATAATAACACAAAACGCATAAAAGTGCAATAAAATAGCCCCATCAGTAAAAAGACTTGATTTTTTTTGCGTTATAGTGTAATATATCTAATAGTATTAAAAATACTAAATTCTTTTTTATGGAGGAAATTATGCCTGACGGCTCTATTCCCTTACTGATAGCGATTATCGTTCTATTAGTACTATCTGGTTTTTTCTCGTCTACCGAAACAAGTTATTCTTGTGCTAGTAGAATTAAACTCCGTGCGTTAGCCTCTTCGGGTAACAAACGTGCAAAAAAAGTTTTAGAGCTTGCTGAAGATAAGTACGACGAATTAATTAGTTCGATACTTATCGGCAACAACATTGTAAATATAACGATGGCAACTCTCGGAACGTTGTTCTTTGCTAAAATATTAGCAAGCAATCCGGCTGCCGATTCAACGCTAATATCTACGGTGGTTATAACCGTTGCCACCTTGATATTTGGTGAAATTACTCCAAAACTTATTGCAAAAGTTTATCCTGAAAAAGTTGCGATGCTATACTATCCATTAGTTGTGGCGTTCTATTACATTTTCTGGATATTTAATAGAATATTCGGTGCTTGGAAATGGTTAATTTCTAAACTATTTAGGCTAAAAAACGAAGACAAGGTTACCGAAGACGAAATCATGACAGTCGTTGAGGAAGCCGAAGAAGACGGTACGCTTCGTGAAGAAGAAACAAAACTTATACGTTCAGTAATAGAGTTTGACGACCTAGAAGTTGCCGACATTTTAGTTCCCCGTGTTAACATAGTTGCCATAGACGTGGAAAGTTCTATGGAAGAAATTAAAAACGTCTTTACAAAAGAAGGATATTCTAGAATTCCCGTGTACAAAGACACCATAGATACTATCATTGGTACTATTCACGAAAAAGATTTCTTTAAGGCATACCTTAACGGCAAAAAAGGTATAGACGGCATAATGCAGAACGCTTTCTATACAACCGAACACGCCAAAATTTCTAATTTATTAAAGCAACTTCAAAAAAGCAAAGTTCATATCGCCGTAGTTCTTGACGAATACGGTGGAACGCTTGGTTTAATAACGTTAGAAGATATTTTAGAAGAACTCGTTGGCGAGATTTGGGACGAACACGACGAGGTAATTAATTACTTTAAGCAAGTTGACGAAAACGTTTTCGTTGTAGACGGCAACGCAGCCGTTTCCGATATGTTTGAGTATTTTGAAATTGACGACCCCGAGGAAGATTACGAAGCAAGTACCGTTAGTGGTTTTGTAATAGAAAAACTTGGCGAAATTCCTCGTGCCGGCGTTAAACTAGAATACAGAAATCTTGATTTTGAAGTTACTAAGTCTACGGTAAAAAAGGTTTTACAAGTAAGAGTTACCGTAAACAATCCGCAAGAAGAAATAGAAGAATAATTATTTTACCGCCGAATATTCACGGCGGTAAATTTTTACACCCGTAGCTTAATTGGATAGAGCATCAGATTCCGATTCTGAAGGTTGTGGGTTCAACTCCCGCCGGGTGTGCCAGAAAAAAGCGTTAAGGAAAACCCTTAACGCTTTTTTTGTTAAAATCTCTTATTCTAAAATGTTTGTTGTAATATAATCAACGCCCATTTCTACTAATTCTTCGCCTCGTTCTTTTTCGTTTACGGTGTAGCAGTTTATTTCAAGGCCCTTAGAGTGAATTAAATCAACTAGTTCTTTTGTAACCGATTTATGATATATATCAAGTCCAAAATTGTTTTCCTTAAGCCATTCTATTTCCTTTTCGTCCCAATCTACCATTAAGAACTGAATATTAGCTTTGGGAAGAAGTTTGCGTATTTCTAACACGTTAGTTTTTCCAAACGAAATAAACACCGTTTTATCAATATAATCAAAAGAACGGATAATTTCTATCATTTTAGGGAAAAGTTCAAACTTATAGTCATTTTTAAGTTCTAGTACGGCAATTTTGTCGTATCTTTTACAAATCTTAAAATATTCTTCTAAGGTTGGAATACACAAGTCTCCACGTGTAACGCCTTGTTCCATATCGTTAAGTTTTACAACAGAAAGTTCTTCTAGCGTGCTATCTTTGATAACTAAATCTTTGTTTGAAACACGCCCCGTTTTACCGTCGTGAATCATAACGAATTTATCGTCGGCTGTAATCCACGTATCGCTTTCAATACCGTAATAACTTCTATTGCCCGCACCGACGAAAGCGGGAAGTGAATTTTCACATTCTAGTCCACTTACGCCTCTATGTGCAATTATCTTGACATTATTTTTCCTAAATTTGATAGTATCCATACTACCCTCCTTAAATTAAAATATGTCAGTTTTCCCCAAGAATTTATTCTATCTTTCTTCTCTAAAATAGTTTACACCGAGAGATAACGGCGGTTGATTTTCTTTTTTGCCACGAATACTTGTTATAATTAAAACAATTATAGTTACTACGAAAGGTACCATTTTTAAGATACTCATCATAGAGAAACTTACTTTTATATAGTTTGCAAGAATATATAAACCACCAAACGCATAAGAACCTAGAATGCCCCAATTTGGTTTCCAAACAGTAAAGATAACGAGTGCGATTGAAAGCCAACCTAAAGCGTCTATACTGTATTCCCAACTGCCCGTTAGATAGTCCATAATATAGAACAAGCCACCAAGACCAGCAATACCACTACCAATAATAGTTGCGAGATATCTATAACGAGTAACGTTAATACCTGCAGCGTCGGCAGTTGCGGGGTTTTCTCCCACTGCCCTTAAATGTAAACCTTGTTTGGTTTTATTAAGGAATAAAGACGTTAAGATTGCAACTGCGATAGCAACGTATACTAAAACGCCGTATGAGAAGAAAAGTTCTCCAATTATTCCTAAGTCTTTATAGAAAGGAAATAAAGACGTAAAACGTGTGCTTGCTGAAGAGAAAGTTCTATCTTCAACTAAGGTAATAAAGAAGTTAGTGCAACCTACACCAAAAGTGGTAATTGCTAAACCCGTAACGTTTTGGTTAGCACGGAGAGTTACCGTTAGGAAACAATACAATGCGCCGAGCGCCCCTGCAAACAAGAACGACATGATAATTGCTACGAGTACGGTAAGGAAAGGAACGCTTCCTACCATAGAAACACCTACGCATCCACCTAATGCGCCGAAACACATTATACCAGGGATGCCAAGATTTAGGTGTCCTGATTTTTCAGTTATCGTTTCACCCGTTGAACCAAATAGGAAAGCCGTACCAAAACTAATAGCGCCTGCTATAAACGATATGATAACGTTCATTTACTTGTCCTCCTTTGTTTGGGTTTTTCTTAGGTCGATAACCTCTTCAGTGATTTCCGTAACAGTATTAGTCGTGTCGGTTTCTAAAGAAGGGTTTTGTTCTTCTACGGGTTTTCTTTTTCTTATAGTAATTTTATAAGATATAAAGAATTCACAACCTATAATAAACAAGAATATAATACCTACGATAATTTCGCCGAACGATTCGGTAATTACGCCCGAGAAATCGGTTGCTAGTTGGTTTGCGCCTTTTTGGAAGAACACTACTGCAAACGCTGTAAGTATCATATATAAGGGGTTAAATTTAGCAAGCCAAGAAACCAAGATTGCCGTAAATCCACGTCCACCTGCAAGTGAATCGGTAAGAGTATGGTTAATTGCGCCTACCAAAAGTCCTCCGGTTAATCCACAAATAGCACCTGAAATAATTAGCGTTCTGATAATAACCTTACCTACGTTAACGCCAGCGTATCTTGCTGTATTAACGCTTTCGCCTACGAGTGAAATTTCGTAACCTTGTTTAGAATATTTAAGATATACAAACATAATACCCGTCACGAACAAGATTACTATTATAGGCAACAAATATTCGTTGTTAAGTATTTTAGGGAATTGTCCGTGAGGAAGTATACCTAAGGTTCCCGAACCACTTTTTACCCAAACGTTTAAGAAGAATAATACAAGATAAGTCGCAATATAGTTCATCATTAAGGTGAACAACGTTTCGTTGGTGTTCCATTTAGCCTTAAATATTGCCGGAATAACTGCCCATATAGCACCTGCAAGAACTGACGTTAACACCATTAAAATTATTAATATAACGGGAGCAACCTTTCCGCCTAAATAGAACGAGCATGCAGCGGCAGCTAAACATCCTACCAAAACTTGTCCTTCTGCACCGATATTCCAAAATTTCATCTTAAATGCTGGAGTTACTGCAATAGCGATTGCTAGTAATATTGCAAGGTCTTCAAACATTATCCAAAACTTGGTTTTAGTTCCAAAACTACCACTAAAGATAGACTCCCAAATTCTCAACGGGTTTTTCCCAACGATAAAGATTACTAAAAGCGAACTTAAAACCAATGCACCTAAAACGGCAAGCGCCCTTATAAACCATGCTTTGTACCAAACGACACCGTCTCTTTTAGAAATCTGAAATAACGGTTCACGAACTGTTTTGTCGTTAGTCATTTATTTCGCCCTCCTGGTTATCTTTTTTAACTTCTTGCCACTGTTCTTCGGTTAAATTACTGTCTTTTGCAATACCTAGTTTTTTGTCTTTTTTAACTTCGGTAAGGTCTAGCGCACCCGTCATCATAAGACCTAGTTCTTCTTTAGTTGTCTTTGAAGCGTGAACTATACCCATGTTTTTACCGTGGCATAAAACCATAATTTTATCGCAAAGTGCAAGCATTACGTCAAGGTCTTCACCGATAAACAAAATACCCGTACCCTTTTTCTTTTCGTCGTTTAGTATATCGTAGATTGCATACGAACTATTTATATCAAGACCACGAACGGGGTAAGCCGTTACGATTACGTTAGGACCTGCTTCAATTTCTCTGCCTACTAGTACTTTTTGAACGTTACCACCAGAAAGACGTCTTACCGGCGTTTCGGTTGATGGAGTAACGATACCAAGTCTTTCGATTAAGGCTTCTGCACGAACTCTTGCTGATTTTCTATCAACGAACGGGCCCTTAGTTTCATTGTAGGTTTTAAGCATCATATTATCGGTTATAGAAAAAGACGGTGCTAAACCCATACCCAAACGGTCTTCGGGAATAAAGCTCATAGCGATACCTTTTTCTATAATTTGTTTAGGAGTTAAACCTATTAAACTTTCGCCTTTATGCGCAATCACACCGTTTTCTAATGGTCTTAAACCTGCGATTGCTTCGCAAAGTTCTTTTTGACCACAACCAGCAATACCTGCAACACCTAGAATTTCGCCACCACGGATATAAAAGTTTACGTCGTCAATCGCAACACTGTCGTCGTCTTTTTTAATTCTTAAATCTCTTAACTCTAAGAGTGGTAAATCGAAATCAGTTTTTACCCTTTGAATTTTTAGGTCAACTTTTTTGCCTACCATATATTCGGTAAGTTGTTTTTCGGTGGTTTTTTTGGTGTCTACGGTAGTTATGTATTCACCTTTACGAAGAATTGAAACTCTATCAGAAATTTCCATAACTTCGTTTAGTTTATGTGTAATTATAATAATCGACTTGCCGTCTTCTCTCATTTTTCTTAAAACTGCAAAGAGTTTAGTGATTTCTTGCGGAGTAAGAACTGCCGTCGGCTCGTCTAAAATCAAAATGTCAGCACCACGGTATAAAACTTTTATAATTTCTACCGTTTGTTTTTCCGAAACTGACATTTCGTGGATTTTCTTTTCGGGGTCTATATCAAAACCGTAGCGTTCTGCAATTTCACGCACACGGGAATTTACTTGTTTAATGCTATACTTTTCATCTATGCCTAAAACTACGTTTTCGCCTGCAGTAAAAACGTCTACCAACTTAAAATGTTGGTGAATCATACCTATTTTATATTTAAACGCATCTTTAGGTGTTTTTATAACGACTTCTTCGCCGTTGATTAAAATCTTACCTTCGTCGGGAAAGTATATACCCGAAATCATATTCATAAGCGTAGTTTTACCACTTCCGTTTTCACCGAGAAGCGACAAAATCTCGCCTTGATAAAGTGTAAGATTTACGTTATTGTTTGCAATTACAGGACCAAACCTTTTGCAAACGTTTTTCATTTCAAGTGCAATGGCCTTTTTCACTTTATTTTTTCCTTATAAATAGTTAAATATAGTTTTAAAACTTTTGAGAATATGTATATAAAAACCATTGTAAGGCGGAGAATACTCCGCCTTACAAAGTTCTTAATAAATCTTTATTTTTTAATTATTTACTGGTAATACCGTCGATATCGATATCGAAGTAAGGAGCTGAACGGAAAGTAGATTCACTGAAATATGAATAAATTCCAGGAATACCTTTGATAACTTCGGTTTCGCCTTGGAAATCACCAGTATCTACAACGTCAGCTTTGTAGGTGGTAAGTTTTTGACCGTTAACGGTGAAGTTATCACAGTTAAATACTACCATAGAAGAATCTTCTACCATATAGAAAGCGTTTAATGTTTCATAGATTTTTTCTAAAGTACCCTTAGCCATAACTTCTGCGTTAAGAGGAAGAATTTCTACCATACCGTCTTGAACACTACCAGTATAATCGGTGGGAACTTCTACTTCGCCAAGAAGATTGCCTTCTGCGTCTTCAGCAAAAGAAGCGATAATCATTGAGTAGTAGGGAGCCCAGTTAATTCTAGAAGATACGATGAAGGTGTTGGGGCAATCAGCAATAGTGGTACCGTTGTAAGAAACGTTGGGAACGCCTGCTTTTTCACAAGCAGAAGGAGCACCCATAGAGTCAGCGTGTTGAGAAATAAGTTTAGCGCCGTCAGCGATTAAAGCTTCAGCAGCTGCTTTTTCTGCAACTTCGTCATACCAGCTGTTAGTGAACTTAACGTCCATAGTAACGGTGGGGCAAACTGCTTTTACGCCAAGATAGAAAGAGGTGTAACCTGATTTAACTTCAGCGTAGGGATAAGCACCAACGTAGCCGATTTTGGTTTCAGCTTTGAGTTCGTCAGCGGTAAGAGCACGACCTAAAGCAGTTTCTTTTGCTTTAACCATTTCGTTGAGTTTCATACCAGCAGCAATACCACCGATGAATCTGCCTTCATAAATGCTAGCGAAAGCATTGTGGAAGTTTGCAGGAACGTTGTTAGCTTCGTCAGCGTCAACGTTTAGGCTTGCTTGTGCGCCGGTTGCATGGTAGAATTGTACGTCAGTAAAATCTTTTGCAGCTTGGAGCATAAATCCACCGTGACCGAAAGAGTTAGCAAAGATTGCTTTACAACCTGCTTCTTTGAGTTCTTTTGCTGCATCGTAGCATTCTTGTCCTTCCGGAACGTTGAACTTGTAAATTACTTGTTCAGCGGTTAGACCCATATCTGCAACAGCTTCTTTAGCTGCACTGTAGAAGTTAAGGTCATAGGTGGACTTTTCGTCATGTAAGAAGATGAAGCCGATTTTGAAATCATCCGGAACGTTTTCTGCAAAATATGCATATTGGTTATACATATTAATCGTTGCCGGTTTTGCTTCTTCTTCACCACAAGCGGTGAGACCGAAACAGCATGCCACTGCCATTATAGCAGTGAGTAACAATGTTAAAAGTTTCTTCATTATAAAACCTCCTAACCCTTTCGGGCTTTTTTTATCTAATTATTTACGGAAAGTTATACGCTTTGCCGTCATTTTATCTACTATTGCACCTGAATACAAGTTTACGCCTTGCTCTCTAAGCTTGTCCCCTGCACCTTGGAAACCTTTTTCTATACCGATTGCCACGCCAACAAGCGTTGCGCCCGCTTGACTTACAATACTAGTTAAGGAATTAACCGCTTCACCATG
>JAFVOW010000120.1 GCA_017505625.1 Clostridia bacterium
AATTGCTTCAGCAAACGAATCGGCTTCTTGGTCAGTCATATTTATAACCTTGTAAGCAAACCGTTGTGCTGTTTTTGCGCCTACCCCAGGAAGCTTAGAAAACTCGTTTATAAGTCTACCTATTGGCTCGATGTAAACTTTCATTTTATAAACCTAATCCACCAAATGCGCCTAATTTTTGACTGCAAAGGTCATCGGCTTTTTTATAACCGTCGTTAAGTGCTGCAATCAAAAGGTCTTCAAGCATAGTGATATCTTCGGTATCTACTGCGTCGGGGTTGATTTCTACGTTTTTAACCACCTTTTTAGCAGTCATAGTAACTTTTACAAGTCCACTTCCAGAAACACCTTCTACTAGAGTTTCTTCTAGTTCTGCTTGTGCTTTTTGCATTTCTTCTTGCATTTTTTGTGCTTGTTTCATTAGGTTTTGCATTTGGTTTCCTCCACCGAAACCACCAAAACCTCCTCTGTATCCTGCCATATAATATTCTCCTTGAATTTTAGTCGTTTATAATTACGATATCGTCCCCAAAAATCTTTTTTATTTTTTCAGTCGCTTGGTCGATACCGTCTAACATTTTTTCTCTATCTGATACTTTTATCGTTATCATGTCAGCAAACTCAGGTAATGCAGTTTTAATTTTAGCAGAATTTTCGGGTTTATTTAGTAGTTCTCCGTCGTCTGCTGTTTGAACGTTTAACGTTACAGTTTTGCCGTCGAATTCTACTTTTATCGTTTGCATAAAATTCCATAGCATTTCACTGCCGTTTTTTCTTAAATTAAACAATAATTTACCTTTTACGTCCTGTGCTGTCAAAAGTTCGTTTTCTTGGTTTATAGATTCTTTTTCAGCAGCAACTGTTGGTTTGGTAGCATCTTTTACAGCTACTTTTACTCCAGATGCTAGTTTTTCTTCTAGCGATTTAATTCTAGACATCAGCGCTTCAATATTATAGTCTGAATCAGGTCTAGATGCTTTTACTGAAGCAGTTTCAAACAATATTCTTGGATGCAAAGAGTATTTTAAGTCGTTTTCTAAAAGCGAAAAAATCTCCATTGCTCTAAGTAGTCGTTCTTCGTTTGCTTTGTCGCTAATTAGTTTCAAATTTTCAAACTTGGTTTCGGGAATTGCTAAAATTTCTTTAGCATTTTTACAAGTTTTTATTACGAGTAGATTTCTAAGCAAATCGTTTACGTCTTTACATAATACACTCATGCTTTTTCCAAGCGAAGCAAGTTTATTTACTGTTTCTAAAACTTCACCAGCATTGCCATCTATAATATTATCAATAAATACTTGTAAAGTTTCAAAGTTAGTTGAACCTAATATCTCGTTTACTTGGTCGTAGGTTAATTTACCTTCAACGTACGACATAGCAGTATCGGCGATACTTAAAGCGTCTCTAAGACTTCCTTCACCTGCTTTTGCAATAGCAAACACTGCTTCTTTTTCGTAGGGTTTACCTTGTTTTTTATAAATTTCTTCTATATGAGAAGCAATATCTTCAGTAGGTATGAGCTTAAAATCAAATCTCATACATCTAGATAAAATAGTTGCGGGAATTTTATGCGCTTCAGTTGTTGCTAGTATAAATATAGCGTGTTTTGGGGGTTCTTCTAAGGTTTTTAGAAGTGCGTTAAACGCTGATGGCGACAACATATGAACTTCGTCTATAATATATACCTTATATTTACACGAAACGGGTGGATATTGAACCTTTTCCCTAAGTTCACGAATTTCGTTTACGCCATTATTTGACGCTGCGTCAATTTCCAATATGTCTATATTTGACGGGTCGGCTAATGCTATGCAACTTTCACATTTACCACACGGTGAACCGTTTATTGGCGATAAACAATTTATTGCTTTTGCAAAAATCTTCGCAAGCGAAGTTTTACCTGTTCCACGTGTTCCAGTGAACAAGTATGCATGTCCTAATCTTTCGGTTTTTATTTGGTTTATTAAGGTTTTAACTATATGGTCTTGTCCGATTACACCATCGAACCCAGTCGGACGGTATTTTCGGTATAGCGCAAGATACGACATATATCTCTCCTATAAATTTGTTGCTTTAGTTATTTTTTTACGTATTCGTTGCAAAGCGTTATCTATTGACTTTGTGTCTTTATTAGTTATTTTCGCCATTTCTTCGTACGAATAGCCTTGCAAATAATACTTAAGTATTCGATTTTCGTATTTACTTAAAACGTTTGTTATATGGTTATATAACTCTAATTCGCTTTCTTTATCTATGTACTTTATTTCGGGGTCAACGGTATTATCGGTTACTGCAATGGTTTTATCAGCATCAAAATCTTGATATCCTGTTAATGGAATATAGTGATTTAGCGGTTTATTTTTATCTCTATTATGCTTTTTTATCAACGTTAATATTGATGATTTAATACATAATATTGCATAACTCTTAAAACTCGATTTATCTTTGTCAAAGGTCATTATCGCACGAAATACACCTATCATACCTTCTTGAGATAAATCTTCTATATCTCCACCGTAAAGATAATACGAACGTGAAATCGCAAGAACAGTTTGACGATAGCGTTCTATTAAGTTTTCTATCGATTCAGTATCACCCTTTTGACCTAGCGAACAAAGTTCTTCATCGGTTAACCGTTTATAATCTTGCATATTATTTATCTAATCTTTGTCTAACTGCTTCGTAAACTGCAACACCACACGCAACTGATGCGTTAAGCGAATTGATTTTTCCAAACATTGGTATAGAAATTATGCCGTCGCATTTTTCTTTAGTGAGACGTTTTACGCCACTATCTTCCCCACCAATAACTAGACAAATTTTGCCTTTTAAGTTAGTTTTGTATATTTCAGTTCCACCGGCTTCTGCACCGAAAACCCAAAAACCATTATCTTTTAAGGTGTCTATC
>JAFVOW010000121.1 GCA_017505625.1 Clostridia bacterium
AGCATAAAGCGGAGGAAGCTTTGCAAGAACCTTGAGAGTACCTCTCATTTTCGGAATCTGCTTGTTGGGTGCTGCAACACGGGCTGCCGCAACCTTTGCACAGTCCATAGGTGAACCACCGCCGAAAGCAATAACAGGCATTATTTTTGCACTAGTTAAGAAAACTAAAACCTTTTTTATATTGTTTTTAATTATGTTAGTTTTAATCGTAATTACAGTACTACTACTTACATTATAATTAGTTTTTTTTAAAACACTAACGGCAAGTCAAGCGACTTGCCGTTTTACTGTTTTTAGTTATTTTATAGGTGTGAGTTTTATAAGTAAGCTGTCGTGTTGACTCATTTTTAAGGTTAATATATCACCGTTTTTAACGGTTTTAGAGTCTATTAGTTTGACCGTGGCTTTCTTACCCGTCAAATACGTTTCAACGTTATATTTCACGCCTTCTTTAAGGTTTTTAAGTTCCAAAGCAAATTCTATATCACGTCTTCCAACTTTTTCTGAATAATAGGTAATTACGGAAGAAACGTTTTCCCCGTCGGACGCACCAACACAGTAAACGTTTTCTATTTCTCCACCTACTTCTACTTGATTTTTTAGTTTATAAAGCTCGTTAAAATATTTTAAGGAATAATACGTTTTTAGTGGCTTAAAATCTATTATATCAAATAAACCGTTCCAATTTGTTGACGGTCTAGCGTCGTAATACATTAGCATATCTACGGGTGCGTTTTGACATGCTAGCATAACCGCTAAGATGTAAGAAGCCCCAAAATAATTTCTTATTCTCTTGTAAGTTTTTATCATGGTCTTTCCCGCCCAGCCGAACACGTAATTCCACTCGTCAAGATATATCTCCGCTTGTTCTTGGCCGTATTTAAGACAAAAATCTTTGGCGTCTTGACACATTTTTACTACGTTTTTGGGTTTATCATCGTAACGGTGGAAACTTATAAAATCGAGCTTAACGTTTTCTTGTTGCATTCTAGAGAAAAACTTAATATCAACGTCGTAGTCGGGATAGATTAAAGTAAACGACGGACCACCTATTATATAGTTAGGAAATCTTTGCTTTAAGTATTTATACACTACTACGAAGAAATCTAAGAACTCGTCAAACGTTCCTTGCCAGCAAGGTTTGTTGTTATCTGCAGTTTCAAGTTCGGGTTCGTTCCAAATTTCCCAATATTTTACAGCGTTAGTAAAGCCGTCTTTCCAACCTTCATTATAGTGAAGCATTATATGTTCACAAATTCTTGCCCACTTTAAGTTGTCTTTAGGTGGAATAGTACCTTTCTTCTTTCTATGCTCAATACTAGCACCTAGTCGGTACATAATGTCTATACCGTTATCGTACATGCGTTTTATGTACTTATCGGTTTCAGAAAAATCGTAAGAATTAGGGTCAAACTCGTCTGCGTCAAAATTTTCAAAAATTCTATGCACGTCTATAGTAAATTCCCCACCGTACGATGCGGAAAATGACGAATCGTGAGTTCTAACACAAGGTATACCTGCCACCTTAAAATCAGGCACGTTACTAAAACCGTTTCCCACAACGGGACCGTTGTTTACAGCATGCATGGGTTTAATTTTGCCCACGTATTTTTCACAGTCAAGAGTAATTTTTTGCATATATTTCTCCCTTTATAACAGCTTTAGTTATAATTATAAAGCCACCTATTAGATAAGTCAATACAAATTTTTCTTACACTTTCGTTTTTTTGTAAACCTAACCAAAACGAAAGATTTATTAGCATAGCCAAAAATTTTTATTTTACCCTTGACAAGTTATATACTTCGTGATATGATGTATTACACAAAGAGAGGTATTAAATGGACGTACAATTAAAAAAAGGGTTACTTGACGTATGCGTTCTTTCGGCTATTAGAAAGGAAGAATCGTACGGATACAAGATTATTAAAGACACAAAACCGTATATGGATTTATCGGAGTCTACCCTATACACTATATTAAAAAGATTAGAACTTTCTAAAATGATTACCGTAAGGTCTGTTGAACACGATGGTAGGCTTAGGAAGTATTATCGTATAACAAAGCTTGGCTTAAACCGATTACAAGAGTTTAAGGCTGAGTGGAGTGAAGTTATGTCCATATATCAATTTGTTATAAAAGGAGATACCATTAATGACTAAGTATGAATTTTTGTATAAACTAGAACACGCCCTAAAAGGCTTACCACAAAAAGAAGTTAACGAACGTATTTCCTTTTATTCGGAAATGATAGACGATTATATGGAAGAAGGCTTATCTGAAGAAAATGCAATAGAAAAAATCGGCACGGTAGAAAATATTGCAAGTCAAATAACCGAAGAAATTCCACTTGGTAAAATTATAATAGAAAAAGTTAAGCCCAAAAGAAAACTTACCGCTTTAGAAATAATACTTTTGATAGTCGGCTCACCTATTTGGGGAGCATTACTGATATCATTGTTTGCGGTAGTCTTTTCCCTTTATGCTTGCTTGTGGGCGGTAATCGTGTCTTTGTGGGCAGTTGGTGTATGTTTACCTATTTTTGCAATTGCGTGTATAGTGATGGGGATAATTTCCTTAATTTCTAATGGTGTAACTGTAGCGCTTTTGTTTTTATCATGCACACTAGTATCATTAGGTTTAACCTTTTTATTTTATCTTGCAAATAAATTTATCACAAAGGGTTTTTGTTTTATTAACTTAAAAACAACCAAAATAATCAAAAATGCTTTCTTAGGAAAAGGAAAATAAAAAAATGAAAAAACTTCCATGTATTAACGTTAATTTAGATGCTATAACTCAAAATGCACGAGCAGTTACTAACTTGTGTAATAAGTTTGATATAGACGTTGCAGGTGTTATAAAGTTTTCCGATGCCAACGTAAAAATTGCTAAGGCATATTTAAACGGGGGTTGCAAGCAAATTGCCGTATCGCGCGCAGGTCATCTAAAAAAAATAAAAAATAATTTCCCTTACGTTAAAACACTGTTACTACGTTCGCCTATGAAAGCCGAACTTGAAACAGTTGCACAATACGCTGATTTAAGTCTACACTCTGACATCGACACTCTTATTAAACTCAACACAACTGCCGAAAAATTAAATACCACGCCAGGCATTATTTTAATGCTAGACGTAGGTGATTTAAGAGAGGGTTTTGAAACTGTTGACCAACTTATTGACGTTGCAGTGCAAGTAGAACGTGATTTAAAAAATCTTCGTCTTGTTGGTATCGGTACTGGGTTTGCGTGTTTATCTGGCGTTCTTCCAGATAAAGAAAAATTAGAATTTTTAGTTTCTGCTAAAAAAACTGTAGAACAAAAAATTGGTAGAGAGTTGCCTATTCTTTCAGCAGGTAGCAGTATAAATATGCTTTTGTTAAAAGACGGTGAAAATTTAATGCCTAAGCAAGTTAACCATTTAAGAGTGGGTGGATTTATTGCAAACCCCCTCAATATGAAGAATAATCGTGGAGTGTTCTTTGACGGTATGAGAGAAGATAGCATTACTATATCTGCTGAAATTATAGAAATACGAGAAAAGAACTCTGCACCCCAAAATTCTTCTGCTAAAAACTGGTCGGGCGAAAGTATAAAATTTGTTGACAAGGGTAGAAGAATTAGAGCAATACTGGCAATTGGTAGCCAAGATATTGGAAACTACTCTAACCTATCCCCAATAGAAGATGGAATAGAACTAGTTGGTGGCAGTAGTGACCATACAATCATCGACGTAACCGATAGCAAAAAAGCATATAAAATAGGTGACGTATTGACGTTTAATGCAAAATACCCTGCTATGTTATATTCTTTTTCAGGTGAACACGTAAAACTTAACTTTACATACGACAATTAATTAAGGAGTTTAAATATGAAAAAATCAATTAAAATCATTTTGATTTTAGCCGTAGTTTTTTTGGTACTAGGTGGAATTTTATTCACCGTTACGATGTCAAAACTAAATTGGGATTTTAACGCACTTGATACTAACAAATATCAAACTAACACTCACGAAATTACCGAAAGTTTTGATAAAATTTCTATCGGCGTAAACACCGCCGACGTTTCTATCATAAAGACGCAAGAACAAACTCCAAAAGTAGTTTGTTTTGAACGTGAAGTGGAAATTCATAACGTTTCAGTAGAAAATGGGACTCTAATCATAACTGCCTCGCAAAATGATTGGAAAAACTTTATAAACTTTTTTAATTTTAAGTCGCCAAGAATTACCATTTACCTTCCTAAAGCAGATTACAGTGATTTAATTATAGAATCAAATAGTGCCGACTTGTTTTTAGCAAAAGAACTTACCTTTAATAACGTTCTTACTAACACGGACACGGGAGACGTGAAAGTTAATTCTAACGTAAAGGAAAATCTTAAAGTTATTACGGACACCGGCGATATCGACGTTTACGATATATGCGCATATAACGTTGAATTAAGCGTACGCACTGGGGATATTGAGATAAATAAACTGTCGTGTAACGACCTTACCGTTAAGGTTACCACGGGAGATAGCGAGTTAAACGACGTACAATGTAAAAACCTTATTTCTACTGGCGATACTGGAGATTTAGAACTAGTAAACGTTATAGCTTCGGGTAAGTTTACAATAGAAAGAGACACGGGCGACGTTGAGATTTTATCTTCAGACGCTAGTGAAATTCAAGTTACTACCGATACGGGAGACGTTAAAATGACGCTTTTATCTTATAAGATTTTTGTAATAAATACCGACACCGGTAGAAAAAGAATTCCTATAAGCACTGAAGGTGGGTTATGCCAAGTAACTACCGATACAGGCGATATTGAAATCTATATAAAAGAATAATTTAGTACAACAAAAAAGAGTTACCAAATACCGTCGGTAACTCTTTTACGTTTATTTTTTTAGTGCATACAAGGCGATGAAATAATCATATCAGCCGTTGCCGAATTAGTTGCTATTGCCACGTTGTATACGTTAGCAATTCTAAGTAGTGCTTTTACGTCGGGGTCGTGAGGTTGGGCTTGAAGTGGGTCGCAAAAGAACACGACTAAATCTACTTTCCCCTCGGCAACCAAAGCACCTATTTGTTGGTCGCCACCGAGTGGTCCTGAAAGATAACCTTTAACGGCTAGCCCCGTCGCTTCGCTTACACGTTTAGCGGTAGTTCCCGTACCACATAATAAAAATTTTTGTAAAGTAGTTTTGTTTTTGGTTGCCCATTCTACGATTTCACTCTTTTTGTTATCGTGGGCAATTAATGCCACAGTTTTTACATCTTTCATAAATTTCTCCTTTTGTATTAGATAAAAAGCCGACGTGTTCCGTCGGCTTTATGTTTATTGTTATTTTGCAAATTCGGTTGCACGCCATTCTCTAATAACGTTAACCTTAATTTGTCCGGGATATTCCATTTCCTGTTCAATTTTCTTTGCAATATCTTTTGCAAGGAATAAGGTTTCGGCATAGTTTATTTGTTCGGGTTTAACCATAACACGTACTTCTCTACCTGCTTGAATAGCATAACATTTATCAACACCCTTAAAGCTTGAAGAAATTTCTTCGAGTTTTTGTAGACGTTTGATATAGTTGGTGGTAGTTTCACGTCTTGCACCGGGGCGTGCGCCTGAAATAGCGTCGGCAGAAGCAACTAACACTGCTTCGATAGATTTCTGTTCCACGTCGCCGTGGTGAGCAAGAATTGCGTTGACAACGGTGTGATTTTCTTTATATTTTTTAGCGATATCTGCACCTATTTGCATGTGAGTGCCTTCTACTTCGTAGTCAACAGCTTTACCTAAGTCGTGTAAAAGTCCTGCTCGTTTAGCAAGTGTTGCGTCTACGCCAAGTTCGGTTGCCATTACGCCCGCTAAATGCGATACTTCAATAGAGTGCCTTAAAACGTTTTGTCCGTAACTTGTACGGAATTTTAGTCTTCCTAAAGTCTTTACGATTTCGGGATGTAAACCAAACACGCCACATTCAAAAGTCGCTGCTTCGCCCGCTTCTTTGATTTGTTGGTCGAGTTCTTTTTTAACCTTTTCTACCGTTTCTTCTATTCTTGCGGGATGTATTCTACCATCTTGAATAAGACGTTCTAATGCAATTCTAGTAACTTCACGTCTTACTGGGTCAAAACCTGAAACGATAACTACTTCGGGGGTGTCGTCTATGATAAGTTCGATACCCGTAGCGTTTTCTAACGTTCTGATATTTCTACCTTCACGTCCTATAATTCTCGCTTTCATATCGTCAGAAGGTAGTGGTACAACTGATACGGTAATTTCCGTTGCTTGTTCAGTACTACATTTTTGAATAGCAAGAGATACGATTTCTTTTGCTTTTCTTTCGCCTTCTTCTTTAGCTTCGGCTTCGATATTTTTAACTAAGCCTGCAGCTTCACGTCTTGCTTCATCAGTGATAGCGTCAACGAGTTCTTTTTTTGCTTCTTCTTTAGACATTTGAGAAATTTTTTCAAATTCCTTTATCATCATGTCGTGTTGATGAGTAATGTCTTCTAACTTGTTGTCAAGTTGTTGTTGTTTTTCTTTTAAGACGTTTTGTTGTCTTGTCGTTTCTTCGTTACGTTTAATAAGGTTTTCTTCCTTTTTCTCTAACGACTCTTCTTTTTGATTAAGTCTGTTTTCGATATTTTTAAGTTCTGCCCTCTTTTCTCTCGTTTCTTTTTCGAGTTCGTTACGAAGTTTGATTTCCTGTTCTTTTGCCTCTAAAATAGCCTCTTTTTTAATCGTTCTGCTCTCTTCCCTTGCGTCGTCGAGCATTTTTTCAGTAACTTTTTTAATATCACCTTGTTTCTTTTCAAAAGACTTATTCTTTAAAAATCCACCGAGCACTACGCCAAGAACTGCGAATACTGCCGCTACTATTATAGCAACTAGAACCGTAGTTAATGCACCGTCGGTTGCTAAGAACAGGGAGCTGTAATTAAAATTTAGCATTTTCTATGCCCTCCTGTTTATTTTTACGCCCAAATATCTGAGCGTTTTGTTACTGTTTAAATTATATACTATATATTCAAAAAAGTCAAAGGCTTTAGGCGTTTTTCTCGTCCTTATGGTAGAAAGCCTGTAAAATTTTTGCCTTAACGTCTTCGTAGGCTTCAATATTTCTCTCAAAGAAGTCTACTGCTTTTTCTCTGCCTTGCGCAATCTTTTCGCCGTTATACGAGAACCAAGAACCACTCTTTTCGATTAACCCGTATTCGAGCGCAAGGTCAATTAGGCAACTTCCTTTAGAAATGCCTTTGCCAAAAATAATATCAAACTCTGCCGTCTTAAATGGCGGAGCAACTTTGTTCTTAACGATTTTTGCTTTTGTGTGGTTACCGTAAGCACCGTTAGAATCTTTTAATGCGTCTGCTTTTCTTACGTCTATTCTAACGCTTGCGTAGAATTTTAGTGCCTTACCACCTGCAGTAACTTCGGGGTTACCAAACATCACGCCAACTTTTTCACGTAATTGGTTGATAAATATTATACAAGTTTTAGATTTAGAAGTGATTGCGGTGAGTTTTCTTAATGCTTGACTCATTAAACGTGCTTGAAGACCTACGTGCGAATCACCCATATCTCCTTCAATTTCAGCTTTAGGAGTAAGCGCTGCAACTGAGTCTACTACGATAATGTCTACCGCTTTACTTGCTACGAGCGATTCGGTAATATCTAACGCTTGTTCGCCCGTATCGGGTTGAGAAACATATAGTTCGTCAATGTTAACGCCTAAATTTTGAGCGTAAACGGGGTCTAATGCGTGTTCAGCATCGATGAACGCTGCAATACCACCGTTCTTTTGTGCTTCAGCAATAGCGTGAAGCGCAACCGTCGTTTTACCCGAAGATTCAGGTCCGTAAATTTCTACTATTCTACCTCTAGGAAGACCGCCTATACCGATTGCTAAGTCTAATGACAAGCAACCCGTAGACATTGCTTCTATAACGTTTGCTTCGGCGTTTTGACCAAGACGCATAATAGCGCCTTTTCCGTATTGTTTCTCAATTTGCGTCATCACGCCTTCTAACGCTTTTAATTTTTCCTGATTCATTTATATACCTCTTAAATTTTTTTCAATTTTTTTATCGCTAACCCTAAAGCAACGTTTCGTGCTTGTTCGGTTATTTGTTCCCTCGTACCGTTAAAATTGTACTTATACGTATGAACTCCGTCTTTTAATCCAACGGCTATATAGCAAAGCCCCACGGGTTTAGAAGTGTTATCGCTTTTAGGCCCTGCAATTCCCGTAGTTGCGATAGCAATATCGCAATCACCTTTTCGTAAAAGCCCCGCGCACATTTGATATGCAACGATTGAACTCACTGCCCCGCTTCTACGTAAATCTTCTTTATCTACGCCGAGTCGTTCTATTTTACTTTGGTTCGAATACGCTACTATACCTTCGTGAAAAAATTCAGACACACCCGAATTTTTTATCATACTGCTTGCAAGTCTTCCACCCGTAAACGATTCGGCTACCGAAAGTTTAAGTTTTTTTAATTTTAGTAAGTCAAAAAGTCTACTTTCAGGAGTGGTTTCAAACTCAGCATAGATATCGTCTTTTAACTCGCTAACAATATACCTAACAACGTTAGCACTTTCGGTTATCGCTTTATCCTTAAACAACAAATCTATCGTGCAATCTCCGTTTACGTTGGTAACCGTAGCCTTAAAGTCCGAACCGAAAAGTTGTTCGGCTTGAGTTAGAGTTTTGTTAAGTTGATTTTTATCGCCTATAAATTTTAATAATTGTCTTTTTGCTTTTACGTTATACTTTGTTTCAACGTACGGAATAACGTATTTACCACACGTAGTTAGAAACTGTTCGTATACGCTTGGCAACACGGCAAGGGTTACCTTTTCATCGTCTATCATAAACCCTTGATAAGCACCTTCTATGTTAGGAATTACCGTACTACTTAAAGGAATTACGGCATAGTCGTCAGAATAGTCTATACCACTAGCAGTTTTAACCGCATCAAGAAACTTTTTAGCGTTTTGGTTTTCTAGTAGTTCCGTATCAAAAATCTCACTCACAATTTTTTTAACGTCTACTTTTACCCCTTCGCCGTCGCCAACTACGACTAAATCGTAGATATCTTTAAGTTCTGTCAAGCGTCTTTTAAAACCTAAATCATCGCTAGTAGACAACATTTCCACTTTATCTACTTGTACGCCACCCGTATAAAATACTTGAGAAATTTTTGTTAAGTATTCAAAATCAGGTTTTTCTTTTGGGTTAAAGAACACCACTAACGCAGTTTTCACTTATTCTCCTTTAGTACGGCCCTGTTCTTAATTATACACTCTGCACCGGAATAAACGGTAAGTAACGTTGATAGTACTAGCATTATTACGGCGGTTATAGTAAGCCAATCAATACTAAACTGTAACGAGATAAGCATAACTATAATGGTTACGTCGGTAAAAAAAGTTTTAATCTTACCCGACCAGTCTGCTGCAATTACCATGTTTTTACCGCTTGCAACAAGTCTAAATCCACTAACTATAAGTTCACGTGCAAGTATTAGCGCCACACAAACAGGTGCGATAAAAGCGTATTCTGGGAAGAAAACTTGTCCGCTAGGTAACACTAAACAAAGTATTAGTGCAGTAGATACCAAAACCTTATCAGCTATGGGGTCTAAAAATTTCCCCATATCAGTAACTAAATGATATTTTCTTGCTATGTATCCGTCTAAAAAATCGGTAAACGCTGCAATCGTGAAGATTACTGCTGATATAACGAAGTTATATGGTACTGCAGTCAAATAAAACATAACCGCAAATACAGGTATCATAAATATTCTTGCTAGGGTTATTTTGTTGGGTAAATTCATACTCTTTCTCCATATAAATCGTAACCGTCGTACGATGTAATTTTTACGTTGTAATATTCGCCGTTTATAACTTCATCTTCCGAGAAGAAGTATACTTTTCCGTCGATATCGGGAGCGAAGAAATAAGGTCTTCCGTAATATGTAAATGCGTTAGCGTCAAACCCGTCGGCTTTAACCTTAAAGGTTTTACCGATTAAAGATTTATAGTTTTCCTTAACGATTTTCTTTTGAACTGAATAAAGTTTTTTCAAGCGTTTTGTTTTAACGCTTTCAAGTAGATGTCCGTCTAGGTTATACGACGCAGTACCCTTTTCTTTACTATACTTAAAGAACCCTGCATTAAACAGTTTGGCTTTTAAAATAAAGTCTAAAAGGGTGTTAAAACTTTCTTCGGTTTCGTTTGGGAAACCGGTTATAAAGGTAGAACGAATAGCAATACCTGGTATCTGGCTCTTTAGTTTATTAACTAAATCTAAATACTCTAGGTAAGTGCCTTTTCTATTCATAAGTTTTAAGATTTTATCATCGGCGTGTTGGAAGGGAACGTCGATATATCTCATAACCTTAGAATTAACGCTTATCTCGTGAATAAGTTCATCGGTGATGTTTTCGGGATAACAATATAAAAGTCTTATACCGTGAACGTTAGATAATGCCGATAACTTTCTGATAAGTTCTACGAGACTTGTTTTAGGTTCTAAATCTTTACCGTAAGCCGTAACGTCTTGTGCAACCAAAATAAGTTCTTTAACGTCGCCAAGGCCTATGGTTTCTTCAATTAAATCTTCTGTAGGCACTGAACGGTATTTGCCACGAATAGAAGGGATTAGACAATACGTACAGTGATTGTTACATCCGTCAGCAATCTTTAGGTAAGCGTAACCGTCAGTGGTTAAAGTTCTTTTTTTACCACACTCTTTGCTCGGAACGCCTACTTCTATAACCCTTTCACCGTTAAAAACTTTTTCTAAGACGTCCAAAATTTTATCATAATCGGAAACGCCCATGAAAGCGTCTACTTCGGGAAGTTCAGGTTCTATTTCACTTAAAAAACGTTGTGGCAAGCAACCTGTAACTATTATTTTTAAGTCGGGGCTAGCAGATTTAAGACAAATACAAGATAAAATCTCTTCTACGGCTTCTTGTCTTGAAGTTTTTAAAAATGCACACGTATTGATTATAACAGCATCGGCATTTTCAACATCGTTAGTAATCTCGTATTTTTGTTGTATAAACGATAGCATTTTCTCGGTATCTACACGGTTTTTATCACAACCGAGAGATATCACGCCTATTTTTTTTGTATTCATTAAATTTCTTCCGTATTAATAACTGTCGGACATTGGACCGAATTTTTCTTCAAATTCTTCTCTTGTTAAGAACACTCTACGTGCTTTAGCACCTTCGTTACCTGAAATGAAACCCATCCTTTCCATTTTATCTACTAGTCCACCAGCTCTACCGTAACCGATTTGGAAACGGCGTTGTAGTTGCGAAATAGATACTGAACCAGAGTTTACGGCAAGCCATAACGCTTTTAGGAAGAAATCGTTGATTTCGTTTTCGCCGTCTTCTCCCTCGCCGTCGGGTATATCTTCTTGTTTTGGTTTGTTGGCTTTTTCTAAATATTCTGATAACTCGTCGTCAAAGTACGCTTCGTTGTGCTCTTTAATAAAGTTTACGATATTAGTAATTTCACGGTTAGAAATCCAAGCACCTTGATATCTTTCACACTCGGACATACCAGAGTTTTTATATAGCATATCGCCGTTGCCTAAAAGTTTTTCCGCACCACCTTCACTTAAAATAGTACTACTGTCGGCGTAATTCATAACCTTTAACGCCATACGTGAAGGAAGGTTTGCCTTAATAGTACCCGTAATAACGTCTACTGACGGACGTTGCGTTGCTAGTACTAAGTGAATACCCGCCGCCCTTGCTTTTGCTGCAAGCATACGAATACGCATATCCATATCCTTTTTGCACGTTTCCATTAGGTCGGCAAGTTCGTCTACGATAATTACTATTCTAGGAAGTTTTGCAACGGTGTCGCTTGCGATTTCTTTGTTGTATTCGTCGATATCGCTTATAAGCCTATCACAGTTTTCAAACATACCGTAACGTTTTTCCATTTCTTCGTAAGCCCATGCAAGCGTTGAAACGGCTTTTTGCGGTTCGGTAATAATTTCGTCTATCATTAAGTGAGGGATATGCTCGTAGTTCTTAAATCCTACACGTTTGGGGTCTATGAGAATAAGTCTTAATTCTTCAGGACTGTATCTCATAATTAAACTTACTATCATGACGTTTAGCGCTACGCTCTTACCAGACCCCGTTGCACCTGCTATTAAATAGTGAGGGCCTTTAGCAAGGTTATCGGTTATAGAATTACCTACGATATCTTTACCGATTGCAAACGTCAACGCTCCTGGTTTATCAGCACTTGTTATTCCTTCTAATACTTCCCTTAAACCTACGGTAGTTTTGTAGTTGTTAGCAACTTCTATACCTACTAGGTTCTTACCCGGAATCGGTGCTTCAATTCTTACGCCGAATCTAGACGCTAAACGCATTTTTAAGTCGTCGTCGTAGTTTAACACCTTTTTAACGCTTATTCCTGGTGGCATCATAATTTCATATCTTGTAATCGTAGGCCCTTGAACGTAACCTTGTGGCTCTACGTTGATATGGAAATCAGCAAGGAGTTGTTTTATAGTTTCTTGTCTGCCTTGATGGTCTTCTTGTGGAGCGTCTACTGAAACTGCGTATTTTTCTAGAAGGTCAATAGGCGGACGGTTATAAATTCTATTGATAGGAGCAACCTTTTTCTCTGGTTTTGGCTCTTCGGGTTTAGGTTGCGTATTCTGTTCGGTAAACGCTATAGGTCTTGAACGTAAGGGAGAAGCGTTTCTATCAGCAACGACTCTACTAGTAAAAGCAGTAGATTCGCTAGACTCGGTTTTTTGTTCATCGTTACCAAACAGTATTCCCCTAGAACGTCTATCGGAAATTATCGGCGAAGGTTTAGGTTCTTCGGGGTTAGGTTCTTGTATTTCCGGCTCGTTAACTTCCGTGATAGGTTCTTCTATCGTAGTTTCTTCTTGGAATAATTGTTCTTTTTCTATTTCGCTTTCGATAGGTTGTTCTTGAGTAAAGACGGGGCGAACAACTTCTTCAGGCTCAGAAACTATCGTTTCGGGTTCTTCGGGCGCAAAGTACTTTGAAACAAAATCTTCAGCACGGCTAGCCGTATCGTCAATTTCTTTACTTTCGTCGTGGAAATACATAGGTATTTCTTGAACCGTCGATTGCTTGGGAGTTTGCGTAGAATCGTTTTCTATAGGTTCGTTGATTTGTTCTTTTTCTTCAACCTTAGCATTGTGCGATTCTACCGCCTCAGAAATAGTCTTAGAAACGTATCCCGACACACTAGTCGTTGGTGTATTAAAAGTATCGTTTTTAATTGCATTAACGTCAATACTTGCAGGAGTTTTAATATACTCGATTTTCTTTTTTAATTCTTCTTCGGTGGTTTTGCTAAAATTATTTCCCGTTTGTGCCAAAGGTATTTGCGAATTAGAATAGTCTATACGCAAAGCGTCGTCTTTGCGTTTGTTTAGTTCACGTTTTGATTTTAAGGCAAAATCTTCGGCGTTATTTACGAACAATTTTTGAGTCGGTTTAGGTTGTTCGGTACTAGCGCTAGGAACAGCATCCATTACGGGATATTCTTTTTCACCTTCAATTTGCACGCCGTAATCAACTTCAGCTTCTTTTGGTTGTTCTGAAACGTAAGAACCGTTAAACTTTTCGGGTTTTACCGTTTGTTTTCCGTTTAAGTAAGTTTTGGTTAAAAGATAGATGTCGCCAACGATTAGTAGTGAAATAATAACGTAACTGCCGACAACTGATAAAACGTTTATAAGCCAATAACTAACGAGCGAAATAACTAGTCCACCTGCAGTACTTCCCGCTATGCCGTTTTCGGCTTTCATATAAGCTGATTTTAGATATTCAGCATAAGATAACGATGCGTCGTTATGCGAAATGACGTGTAGTAACAATACCGTAAGAAAACATAGTGCCGTGATTTTAAACTTTACGCTAGAAGATATAGATGATTTCCTAGATAAAACCATCATTGCGCCAACGTATATAGCAAAGAAATCTACAGCGTATGCAAAATAACCAAAACAGCCGAAAAGAAAAGAATTTATCCATCTACCCGGAGTGTAGAACACCGAACCACGAGTAATTAAGCAAATCAAACAAACGGTAGCAAAAAGCACCAAGACAACCCCTAAAGTTTGCTTGGTAAATACCGTTGACTGTTGTTTGTTGTTTTTTTCATTTCTTAAACCGTTCAAATTGCACCTCTAATCTTGCTTTTATAAATTATACCAAAAATTTGCGCTATTTACAATGGCTTTGAGATAATTTTTTAAAATATTTATATAATATCTACTAAATAAAGTAGTTTAAAAGGAAAAGCCGTCCGAAGACCTTTCGGACGGCTTAAAATTTTAGCTAAATTTTGGTTATTTTTGGTATAAAATTCTACCACATTGGTCGCACTCTATCACTTCACCGTTTTTAAGTTTATTGAGTTCGGATAGCGATAGCGACATACTGCAAGCGCCACATACTTTGTTTACTACTTCGTACGCAACGGGATAAATTTTATTGGCACGTTTTTTAAGGTATAAGTCCATAAGTTTGGGGTCTACTTGTGCTTTGAGTTCAGCAAGTTTACGTTCAATTTCTTCTTTTTCCGCTTGTTTAGAAGCCTTTAATTCGTTATATTTTTTACCGTTTTCGTTGTACTGCGCTTGTGCGGCTTTAGTAGTGTTTTTAATGGTAACGTATTCTTTCATAACACTGGAAACTGCATTAGAAAGAGTAACGATTTCAGCGTTTACACTCTTTATTTTCGCAATGAGTTCTTCAGCCTTTTTAATTAAGTAGTTTGCTTGTGTTTGGTCGTCGATTTCAGCTAGCGCAGTAACAAGTTCTTGTTCGAGTTCACGGAACTTGTTTAACTCGTCTAATTTTTGTTGATATTCAGCCGAAAGATTGATTGCTTTATCGTCTAGTTTGTTAACGTTTTCTTCAACACCGTCAAGGTACTTTTTAGCACTTACGGCTTTTTTTCTTTCAGGTGATTCTGCGAGTTCGGTTTCGATTTTTTTCAAATCAGCGTCTATCTTCTGATAGTTAAGTAATGCTTGTATCATAATATTTCTCCTCTTATTTACCAAATTAATTAAATCTCTCGTCGTCGTAATAATACGCTTCAGTTTGTCCATTTAAAGTATTACTGATATATTCGTAAAATTTCTTAAACCCGTAATTTTCCGAAGCATAATGAGTAATCAAAATAACTGAGATTTCTTTTTCTATTAAATATTTCAAAACGTGGTGTGGCATATCCGAAGTTACTACCACGTCGGGTGCAATACCCTTTTTAACTTGAGATTCCGAATAACTTGACCCACCGCCACAAAAACTTGCAACTCTACTAATTTTGCCGTTTTTGTTACCGTAAACTATAACTTTATCGGTATTTAGAACGTTTTTAACGTGTTTTACGTAATCTTTTAAGCAAACAGCCGATATTTCAAATAACCTTCCATAACCTATACCGTCGCACAACGGGTCCAAAATTTCAAACTCTTTTGCACCGAGCGCTAATGCTAAACTTTGGTCTATTCCACCTTTAGCAACGTCTAAATTTAAGTGCATAGATATTACGTTTAGTTTATAGTTTAACGCTAACGCAACTGCACTTGTGGTTAAATCAGTTGCATCAACACACGATAACGGCGCATAAATTGCCGGATGATGCGTAACGATTGTATCGCAACCTAACCTTTTTGCTTTTTTTACTGCGTTTTCAGTTAAATCTAGCGCAAATAATATTTTGTTAGCATTTTCAGTAGATTTAATCAGTATTCCACTATTATCGTAGTCGCCTTTTTCTATAAGTTTGTGGCTATATTCTAACGGTGCAAACGCATCAAGTTTTTCAAATAATTCTTTTAACGTATACATTTTTCTAATTTTTCTATTTGATTTTTTAGTTTGTCTTTGTCTTCTAAACTCATTTTGGGGTTAGAAGAATATTTTTTAAGTTTTAGTACGTTTTTATTAACGTAATCAATAAAATCCTGCGACTTTTCGTTTAAGTTTGTTCTTCCGAACTCAATTTCAAGGTCGGTTAAAGTGTCTTTACCCCTTTCGCAGTAGATTAAATCGTAGTATTTTTGTTCTGCCTTAAAAATATAATCGCTTACGATTTTATAACCTAATTCAACCAACGTTTTTCTCACCTCTGGAGTATTTTTCATAGGTTGAAGAACTAAAACGTCGGGTAAATTTTGCGCCCTTTTTAGTATTTCTATAATTTCCTTTCCGCCCATACCTGCAATAAGCGAAGCGTTAGACGCTCCTACGTTATCAAAACCGTCCGAAACAACAGCCGTTGCTTGTCCGCTAGATATATAATCGCCAAGTAACGTTTCGGCTTTTTTTAGGCATTCTTTGCTCACGTCCGATATTATAACGTGGTTACATTTTTTGCGCTTAAGCATAGCGTAGGAAATATAACCGTGGTCGCAACCTATATCAGCGAAAGTTTCACAATTAGGTATAACCGAAAATATTTTTTCTAGTCTATCTGTCATTAGTCTAAGAAATCTTTAAGTCTTTTTGAACGACTAGGATGACGCAACTTTCTAAGCGCTTTTGCTTCTATTTGTCTTATACGTTCACGGGTAACGTTAAACTCTTTACCTACTTCTTCTAAAGTTCTAGGTCTGCCGTCGTCTAAACCGTATCTTAAACGTAAAACCTTTTCTTCTCTAGGAGTTAAGGTGTCTAGTACGCCTAAGAGTTGTTCTTTGAGCATTGTTACCGAAACAGCGTCGGTAGGAGCAGCGCTTGCTTCGTCTTCAATAAAGTCTGATAAATGGCTATCTTCTTCTTCACCGATAGGCGTTTCTAAAGAAACGGGGTCTTGCGCTATTTTTTGTATTTCTCTTACCTTTTCTTCGGTAATGTTCATTTCTACTGCGATTTCTTCGGGAGTAGGTTCACGGCCTAGTTCTTGAAGCAATCTTCTCGACGCTCTTACGAGTTTGTTGATAGTTTCTACCATGTGAACGGGGATACGAATAGTTCTTGCTTGGTCGGCAATAGCACGGGTAATTGCTTGGCGAATCCACCACGTAGCGTAAGTAGAAAACTTAAACCCTTTTTGGTAATCGAACTTTTCTACGGCTTTCATTAAACCTAAATTACCTTCTTCGATAAGGTCTAAAAATTGCATACCACGTCCCATGTACCTTTTAGCAATAGAAACAACAAGTCTTAAGTTTGCTTCGGTGAGTAGTCGCTTTGCGTTCTCATCGCCTTCTACCATGCACTTAGCGAGTTCAGTTTCTTCTTCCGGGCGAAGAAGCGGAACTTTACCAATGTCTTTTAAGTACATTTTAACGGGGTCATCCATGCTAACTTCTTTTAGAAGTTGGTCGTATAAGTTCTTGTCCTTTTCGTACTCGTTGACAACGGTTATACCTTCGTCTTCAATTTGTTTATAAATCTTTTCGAGTTCGTCGGGAGTGATTTCATACTTATCGAACTTATCGAAAATTTGCGTCGTCGTTACGCTTTTGCTCTTTTTGTTTTCCGTAACGATACTAGACACTATAGTCCTTATCCATTCGGTAAGCGCTTGTTCTTCTTCGGGGGTTTTAATATCGAGTTTTTCTTCCATTTTTTCTCCTTGTAAGAGTGTTTATATAAGTTTCTTTTTTATAGCGTAAAGATTACTCATTTCTACGGTAATTTTACGTCTTGTTTCCACGTCTGTTTCACTTGAGAACTGTTTTGTAAGCGTTTCAAGTTTTTGATTTACAACGAACAGTTTTAACGTTTTTAAGCAATCGTTAAAATACGTCGACTGGTCGTAAGAATTGTTGCTAGAAGTTTCTAAGCCAGCAATTTTAGAAAGTTCTTTGTTTTCGGTATCTCCTTCATCAAATAAATCGGAGAATACAATTTTTTGTCCGTTGTCTATACGGTTTACTATAAAATCACGAATTTTCTTATGCTCTGGCAAAATAAACTCTATGCTTTTTATGTCAGTTTCTTCAGCGTACGGTTTATTAAATAAGTACGAATACAGTATAAACCTACCTGCTATTGCCGTCTTACTATCCGAATAATCGTTTACTTCGTGTATTACGTTAGTTTGTACTAAGTTTTCTTGTTTATGAGTACTATATAGTTCACGTTTAAGTGCTTCTATCGTAGTGCCCGTTAAAGACCTAACTGTTTTAAGTAAATCTTCTTGTTCGGCGGGAGACGGACTTTCTCGTATTACTTCTATCGCCTTAGAAACGTATTTGCGTTTACCGTCAACGGTATTTATATCGAAAGTTTTTCTTAAAATATCTAACTTAAAATCTATTAACGGCATAGCCGATTTTAAGAGAGTTTCGTAACCTTCTCTGCCTAAATTTTTAACTACGTCGTCGGGGTCCATACCGTCGGGAAGCGACACCACTTTAACGTCTAAACCTTCGTCTTTTAATATTTCCAAACCACGAATAGACGCTTTTTGACCCGCAAAGTCGCCATCGTAACTGATATAAACTTTATCCGTGTAGCGTTTAAGTATTCTCGCTTGGTCTTTGGTGAGCGACGTTCCCATACTAGCAACTACGTTATAAAACCCTGCTTTATCTAACGAAATGGTATCCATATACCCTTCAACTATAATAACGCTATCAAGCCCTTTTTCGTTTTTGAGTTTTTTAAGGTTATTAAGGTTATATAAATTGTTGCTTTTAGAAAAAATTATCGTTTCTTTAGTGTTTTTGTACTTAGCAAAATCTGCTTTTTCTAAAAGTCTTCCACCAAACGCAACTACTTGGTTAAACTGATTGATTATCGGAACAATAAGCCTACCCCCTAAAGAATCGTAATACCTACCGTCTTTAACGTCAACTGCACCTGATGCAGTCATTTCTTCGTACGTGTAACCTTTTTCTAGTAAATATTTAGGTAAATCGTTAAAATTAAGAGAAGCGCCTAAACCAAACTTTATAGCCGTTTGGTTATCTAAACCACGTTTTTTTATATATTCGTTGTGTTTTTCCGCATTACTTGTTCTTAGGTTATGAGCGTAAAACAAAGCAGTATCTTTAAGCAAAGCGTTAAGGCGTTCTTTTTTGCGTTTTTGTTCACGAATTTTTTCGTCGTCTATTTTAATTGTTGGCAAAGCTAGTCCTACACGTTCAGCTAAAAGTTTTACGGCATCGGAAAAATCTAACGCTTCGATTTCCGAAACGAAAGTTATAACGTCCCCCGATTTATGGCAACCAAAACAATAGAAAAACTGTCCCGACGGATTTACCGAGAACGACGCTGTTTTTTCGTGGTGAAAATGACAAACGCCCCAATAATTACCGCCTTTTTGTTCTAAGCGAACGTAACGGCTTACCACGTCAACGATATCGTTTTTATTCTTTAGTTGTTCGATAAATTTGTAATCGAATCCTTGCATTATACTTCCCATTTGTTAGGAACGAACAGTTTTGTAAACACTTTTACAACGTAACCGTCGCTCATACTAGATATGTAATCGGAAACTACCGTGTCTAAATCTTCAGTTTGTAACTGATTTTTGTTAAATTCGGGTAATTCCGAAGTGTTATTTTTATAATAATCGTAAAGAGCCGATATCATCCTTTCGGCTTTTTCTTCTTCAATTTTAAAAGTTTTATCGTTATACACACGTTCAAACAAGAAAGTCCTTAAATTATTTGTTGCCGTGTAAATTTCGTCTTCCATCTTGACGTACGGTTTATTATCGCTCGCCTTAAAAATAGAATAAATCATAGTATTTATTCTCTCGCTAGACGTTTTACCTAAAATTTTTATGCAGTCTTTAGGTAAATCTTCCATTGTTATAAACCCACCGACTATAGCGTCGTCTATGTCGTGATTAATATAAGCAATACGGTCAGCTAAACTTACTGCCATACCTTCTAACGTTTTAGGGTTACCACTCATTTTATGATTGATAATACCGTCAACCACTTCACGAGTAAGATTTAAGCCTTTTCCGTCGTTTTCTAAAAAGTCTACTACTCTACCCGACTGAACGTTATGCTTAAACCCTTTAGGATTAAGTTTATTTAGTATCCTTTCCCCTGAATGTCCGAACGGTGTATGACCTAAATCGTGTCCTAAGGCAATTGCTTCGGTTAAATCTTCGTTTAACGATAACGCCCTAGCAATGCCCCTTGCAACTTGTGAAACGTTTAACGTGTGCGTAAGTCTGGTTCTATAATGGTCTCCCTCGGGCGAAAAGAAAACTTGCGTTTTATTTTTTAGGCGTCTAAACGATTTGCAGTGAATAATTCTATCTCTATCACGTTGAAATTCAGTACGCATAGGACATGGTTCTTCTTTGACAAGTCTTCCTATAGTATCACAAGATTTAGTCGCATAAGGTGATAAAAATTTTTGTTCTATTAAAAGCGTTTTATCTTTCAAGTATATATCTCCAAAAATGGTTTCGTATAATATTACTACGTAAAATTTAAAAACCCTTTTTTTATTACAAAATTTATTATATTATTTTAAATATTTTAAAAGGAGCAAATTTTTGCTCCTTTTTTTACATTATTTCAATATCTTTTTTAAAAACTGTCCGGTATAACTACTATCTACTTTTGCAATTTCTTCGGGCGTACCGACAGCAACAACCGTACCACCTGCGTTTCCACCGTCAGGGCCTAAGTCAACGATATAATCGGCTAGTTTTATTACGTCTAGGTTGTGTTCAATAATAATTACCGTATTGCCGTTTTCTTGAAGCCTTTTTAATACGTCGGTTAGTTTTTGCACGTCGTAAGAGTGAAGCCCCGTAGTCGGTTCGTCTAAAATGTACAAGGTTTTCCCCGTGCCACGTTTAGAAAGTTCGGTTGCGAGTTTTACCCTTTGCGCTTCGCCACCAGAAAGCGTAGTAGAAGATTGTCCTAGTTTAATGTACCCTAAACCTACGTCTTGCAGGGTTTTTATTTTGTTATAAATAGAAGTTATCGGCTTAAAAAACTCGCACGCTTCATCTACGGTCATTTCTAAAACGTCGCTAATACTTTTACCTTTGTATTTTACTTGCAAGGTTTCTCTATTGTAACGCTTTCCTTTACATACTTCACAAGGAACGTACATATCGGGTAAGAAATGCATTTCTATTTTAATAGCGCCGTCGCCTTCGCAGTGTTCACACCTACCGCCCGACACGTTGAAAGAAAATCTGCCTGCTTTGTATCCACGTTCTTTAGCATCAAT
>JAFVOW010000122.1 GCA_017505625.1 Clostridia bacterium
ATTGCCGTTTTTTGTCCCGTTCTCGCTAGCGCTAACGCGGCTTCTACACCAGCGTGTCCTGCGCCTACTACCACGGCGTCGAATTGTCCTTCTAAATAAGTGTTCATAATAGCCTTTTATAAATTATTGCTTTAAAAGCATCTTTTTAATGTCGTTAATAGCAGTTGCCGTTTTTTTGTCCGTTTTCATAAGGTCGCTAACCTTATCTCTTGCATAAATAACGGTAGTGTGGTCGCGCCCACCCATTTTTTGACCGATAGTTGCAAGTGGAACGTTCATCATATCGGTTATTAAGTAAATACATATTTGTCTTGGCTCTACGAATTCTTTGTTTTTCTTTTTGCCAAGTAAATCTTGCTTGGATATTTTATAAAAATTACATACGCAAGAAATAATATCGTCTATTTCTAATTCTTCTTTGTTTCCGTTTGCCGATTCTTTAAGCGCTTCTTTAGTAAGTTCTATGGTTATAGGCGCTTCGCGTAGTTTAGAGAAGAATAAAACTTTAGTGAGTTTACCCATAAGCGAACGAATATCTTCGTCGTTAAATTCGGCTATGTAAGTTAAAACTTTAATATCAACTATGCACTTTTGTTCTTCTGCTTTTCTTCTTAAAATAGCAATTCTAGTTTCTAAATCTGGTGGTTGAACGTCTGCAAGTAAACCGCCTTCGAATCTAGTTCTAAGCCTTTCTTCTAAAAGTTCGATTTCTTTTGGCGGACGGTCGCTTGTTAAAACTATTTGCTTGTTTTGCATAACGAGTTCGTTAAAAGTGTGGAAGAACTCTATTTGCGTCGCTTGTTTTTTAGCAAGGAATTGCACGTCGTCGATTAAAAGCACGTCTACGTTGCGATAGATATCTCTAAATTTTTGCGGGGTAAAGTTACCTTTAGATAAACTTTCTACCATTTGGTTGGTAAATTGTTCGCAAGTAGCGTATAATACGTTAAGCGAAGGTTTGTGAAGTTTTATGTAGTTGGCAATAGCCATTAGCATATGAGTTTTACCAAGACCAGTACCACCGTATATAAATAGTGGGTTATAAGAATCTCCGGGGCGTTCTGCAACTGCTTTTGCCGCAGCGCAAATAAATTGGTTGGAAGCGCCAACTACAAAATTATCGAAAGTGAATTTAGGATTAATAACGCTACCCTTAGGCGCAACTTTAGATGCTTGTTCACTTTCGTAAAGAGAAAGATATTCTTCGCGGTCGTTTGCAACAACGATAGCAATTTCGGAAATTTCTTCGTTAACGGTTTTAACTGCGGAAAGAATTTTATCTTTAAGAGTATCGGTAATTTGGCTAGCTAAAATTTTTGCTTTAGTGCATAATACTAACCTGTTTCCTATAACGTCTACGGGAAAAAGATTGCAAATATGATATGAATAAGAAACCGCACTCACGTTTTTTTCTATTTCCGGCAAAGCCGTTTTCCATAAAATATCGTAACTTTCCATAACCACTTATCCTTTAAATGTTGCTTTTAGTTAAAAAACATTATATAATATTTTTAAAAGAAAATAAAGCGTAAAAACGCAAAAACCGAAAAAATTTTATAATTATGCAAATTTTAACCTTAAAACTCAAAAATTTCCGTAATTACGAAGACCAAGAAATCTTTTTTAAAAACGGTCTTAATATTTTAACGGGCAATAACGCACAAGGCAAAACCAACGCCTTAGAAGCCGTGTTTTTTTTATGCACCGGCTATTCTCCACGTGCAAACAAAGATAGGCTCGTTATACGAAACGGTGCGGATACTGCGGAAATTTATGCAAAAGCAACTTCTATTTACGGCGACGTTTCGGTAAAAATTATTTTTGATAAATCTGATAAAAAACGCATTTTTATAAACGAAATAGAAGTTTTAAGAATAGGCGAACTTTTAGGAAATATTCACAGCGTGTTTTTTAGCCCAACCGAATTAAAACTCGTACAAGAAACTCCTGAAGACAGGCGTAGGTTTATGAACGTTTCGCTCTCGCAAATGTCTAAAAATTATTTTTACGCTTTGCAAAGATATAATAAGATTTTAGCGCAAAGAAACAATCTTTTAAAAGACCAAGACGTTTGTTTAATAAGAGAAACCGTGCCTATTTGGGACGAGCAGTTAATTAAAGAAGCGTCGAAAATTATTTACGAGCGCAACAAGTTTATAGAACTTCTAGGGCCTTACGCAAAAGAAAAACACGCGTTTTTATCGGGCGAAAAGGAAGAATTAATTATAAAAACCGAAAGTGGTTACGAAGGCACGGAAGAAGATATTAAGATTTTGCTTAAAGCAGATATGAAAAAAG
>JAFVOW010000123.1 GCA_017505625.1 Clostridia bacterium
ATGGGAATAAACAAAAGATTGACAATTATAGAAATAGCCGAAAACTTGTTAAACGCATATAGAAGTATGGGTATGCCAGATATTTGTGCAGATAATACCGTAGCCAAAGAACTTGCAAGTTTATAAGGTAAGAATTTAAGAAGCTTATTTATCGCAGGTGTAAAGACTAAAATACCTATAACAACCATAAACGATAACTGAAATCCAACGCAAAACAGTTGCACAGGCGATAAAATTAGTATAATAAGACCTGCCATGCTTACCGAAGTTAATCCGTCGTACTTATATCCCGTTATGTTGGTTAATAGCATTACGGTAGACATTATACAAGCACGCAAGGAACTTGCCGAAAACCCGCAAACACCTGAATACAAGAACAAGATAAACGATATAATCAGCGTTTTTAGGTAGGCGTTGATTTTCACTTTACTAAACAGCATAGTTAAAGCAACAGCCAAAAAACCTATGTGTAATCCACTAACGGCAAAAATATGCGCAACTCCCGTGTTTCTAAAGATTGTAATAACTTCGTCGCCGATAGTTTCAGAACCGCCCGTAAGCAATGCGTATGCAATAGAAAACGAATCTTCGCTCATACCTGATTTTAAGACGTTTTTAATACCCGTATTTATCTTTTGAAAAAGATTAGCAGTGTTTTCTATCACGACAACGTCTTCTGAATAAGCAAACGCCGAATACTTAATTTTGTCAACTATATCGTTAGACATAAAACGGTCATCGTATATAATTTCTTTATCGTCTAGCCTAGCAGTGAAATTGATTCTGTCGCCAAGCTTATATTGAACGTCTCCATATACCCTCAGTTCCACGTTATAATCTAGTTTACCAATTCCCGTTAACGCTACGTCGGATAAATCTAGTTTTTGACCGTTAATTATGTCCTCGGCATATTTTACGGTAGCAGTTACGTTTTGCGTTTTGAATCCTAAATTTGCTTTGTTAAAATTAGACACTCGTACGTCAAAAAGAAAAGCACCTAAAATAAATGCAAATATAAAAATAGAAGAAAATATGACCTTAATTTTTAGTACACTTCTACTAAAATTTATCGCAAAATACAAAAGTAAAGCCGTTACAAAAAGAACGGCAAAGAAAACGGCATAAAAAGTTTTTCCCATAAGCATAAAATAACTAACGGAAATACCTAAAATAAGAGATAATACGATAAAAGTTATCAACCTAAAATTTACAAACGTTTTCCTAACGTTTTCATCATTTGTAAACATATTTAAATATTACCATATTCTACCAAAAAAATCAACTTTTAGCATTTGTATCATAAATTTAATTGCAAAACGCAAATTTATGTGCTAAAATACTTACGCTAAAACTTTATTTACGGCCTCATGGTCAAGGGTTTTGTACGCAGCCCTCTCTAACGCTCGAATCACAGGTTCGGGCAAAGCCCTCCGTAGCTTTTGCGTAGGAGTTTCCCGTTGGGCAACGGGAATTAAATAAATATATTATGGCCTCATGGTCAAGCGGTTAAGACGCAGCCCTCTCAAGGCTGAATCACGGGTTCGATTCCCGTTGGGGCTACCATAAAAAGAAGACGGTTTTTTATCGTCTTCTTTTTATGTCTAGTCTCCCGTAATCTCCCGTCGTTCGTCCGCCATATGACTTGCAGTCTTTGATTGGCTAAGGACATCGTAGCGCTAGCGTAGATGCTTCCCGTTGGGGCTACCATAAAAAGAAGACGGTTTTTTACCGTCTTCTTTTTATGTCTAGTCTCCCGTAATCTATTTTTTGTTCGATTTTATATTTTTTATTATAATACCTTATTTTTGCATTGACTTTTTTTGCAATTATGTTAAAATAAAACTTATATTTTAATAAAGGGGTTCCACCATGGATGCTTTGTGGCAAATGCTGATTAACGTTTTGATTTTTGTTGCGCTTGCAATACCGGGGTATATTTTAGTTAAAACTAAAATTTTAAACACAAGCGAAAGCGGTGCGCTTTCTAAACTACTTACCTACGTTGGCATGCCCTTTTTAATTCTATCTAGTACTTTAGGTATAAAATTTGAACGTAGTTTTATTGTTACCGCTATAGTTTCGGCTATCGCTTGTATTATATTAACAGTTATAATTTTCTTTATAACATACTTAATAACAACCAAGCAAGACGACAATAAAAAACGCGGTATGATGCGTTTTGCGATGACCTTTTCTAATAACGGATTTTTAGGAATACCGCTTGCTATGGCAGTTTTTGGCGCTACTCATATAATTGTTTCCATAGTAATCGTCCTAAATATTTTGAATAACGTAATGATATTTACTTTAGGTATCTACCTTATTTCAGGTGACAAAAACCAAATCAGTTTGAAAAAGGCTTTCCTAAACCCCGTACTTATTGCTTTTATTTTAGGACTTATACTAAACCTAATTGGAATTAAAAACATTGTTCCACAAATTTCCACTTTCTCTGAACACTTAAAAAATCTAGTTACCCCAATTTCTATGATTATTTTAGGTATTAAACTAGCAGACGTTCCGTTAAAGTCGTTGTTTGTTTCTAAAAGTGGATATTACGTTAGCGCCATTAAACTTATAGCCGTACCAATTTTAGCAGTAGGTGTAGGATTTCTATTAAAGATAGCGTTCGGTCTTTCGGATACTATCGTGGTAGGTTTCTTTATAGGTTTTGCTATGCCTACGGCAGGACTTAGCACCACTTTTGCCGACCACTATAACGGCGACACCAATAATTCGGTTATATACACACTAGGCTCTACTATTTTATCGGTTATAACAATTCCTATCTTATATTTTCTACTTAATTTAATCGTAGCAATTTAATTAGATATAAAAAATGCGGAAGACAGAAACGTCTACCGCATTTTATTTTTTTGCATATATAAAAATTCAAAAACTTATTGACATTAACTACGTTTTATTGTTTAATATTTATGACATAAATTTTTAGGAGAAATTATGGCTTCTTATTACGTATCTACAAATGGGTGTGATAGCAATGATGGTTTAACGATAAATACACCGTGGAAAACTATCAAAAAAGCAAATGAAACTATAAAAGGCGGAGATACAGTTAGTTTTAAATGTGGAGACGTGTTCTATGGGCGAATATATCCGCCTAGTAAAAACGACACGTCAAATGCAACCGTATATACTTCTTACGGAAGTGGCGCAAAGCCCGTTATAAGTCAATATAAAACAGCAAACAACGATGCATGGGAACGTGTTGAAAACGGCATTTGGTACGGCGGAATTTGGCGTATAGACCTTACGAATATCAATAATTTCACGGGCAACATAACCGATATTGATACAAACGTAGGTTTTATTAAGGTAGATGGTGCTATATACCCACAAAAGTGTTTTTCAATTGAAAGCCTTAAAAATCAATGGGATTTTTATAATGACGATAAATACGTGTACGTTAAGAGTGAGCGTGAACCCTCTGCTGTAGCAAGCGATATAAAATTTGCTTGCAATATACATTGTATGAAATTTATCGATAACGTAATTGTGGAAAATATAGTTTTTATGGGAACAGGTGCACACGGACTTCAAGGAACTGTTCACAATGCAATAGTAAGGAATTGCGAATTTCACGAAATTGGTGGTTCAGAACTTGCGAATTATGGGGTGCCCGGCGTTCGATATGGCAACGGAATTGAGTGTTGGACAGATTCAAATGACGTTCTTGTAGAAAATTGTCGTTTTTCGGGAATTTACGACGTTGCAATAACTATGCAAGGCGATAACGTAACACAAGGTTGGACTAATATGATATTCCGTAATAACGTTATGTGGAATTGTCAACAATGCTTTGAGATATGGTCTCGTGGCGAATTGCCAAACACAGGATTTAAGAACTGTGTATTTGAAAACAACGTGTGTATAGATTCAGGATATTGTTGGGGCTACGAAGTTCGCCCAAATAAGGCATGTTCTTCTCACCTATTAATGTATACTATTGGTTGTCCCGTATGCGATATTACAATAAAAGGTAACACATTTTATAGAGCTAGAGTCGCCCCGATTTACTGTGGTCAAAAACTAGATAGTAAATTCCCCGAAGATTATAAAATTATAGATAATACCTTCTTTATCGAACCTAATCAAAAATTAGTAGAATATTATAGACACTTTAATAAGCAAGAAAATCAAAAACTAATTGATACGTTAAAGGAAAACAACCACGTTATAGAAACAAGCCTTTAACAGTAAATAAAAAACACAACATAAATACTTATAATTTTAAAAACAAAAAAACGGTAGATATTTTCTACCGTTTTTTATTGTTTAATTTACTTATTTATTTAATGCTTCTTGAACTGCAACTGCGCAAGCAACGGTCATACCAACCATTGGGTTGTTACCAGCACCGATAAGTCCCATCATTTCTACGTGAGCGGGTACTGAAGATGAACCAGCGAATTGCGCGTCAGAGTGCATACGACCCATAGTATCGGTCATGCCGTAAGAAGCAGGACCTGCTGCCATGTTGTCGGGGTGAAGCGTTCTACCCGTACCACCGCCTGATGCTACTGAGAAATAGCCTTTGCCGTTTTCAACGCACCATTTTTTGTAGGTGCCCGCAACGGGGTGTTGGAAACGAGTGGGGTTGGTAGAGTTACCAGTGATAGAAACACCAACGTTTTCTAGTTTCATGATAGCAACGCCTTCAGGAACGTTGTCAGCGCCGTAACACTTAACGTTAGCCCTTGCACCCTTTGAGTAAGGAACTTCTTTAACAACCTTAACTTCTTCGGTATAGGGGTCAAATTCGGTCTCTACGTAGGTAAATCCGTTAATTCTTGAAATAATGAACGCTGCGTCTTTGCCTAAACCGTTTAAGATAACTCTTAAGGGTTTAATTCTAACCTTGTTAGCGTTTAATGCAATTTTGATTGCACCTTCAGCAGCAGCGAAAGATTCGTGACCTGCAAGGAAAGCAAAACATTCGGTTTCTTCGCTTAAAAGCATTTTGCCAAGGTTTCCGTGTCCTAAACCAACTTTTCTGTTTTCTGCAACTGAACCGGGGATACAGAAAGATTGTAAACCGATACCGATATTAGCAGCTGCAGTAGCAGCAGTTTTGTCGCCAGTCTTTTCAGCTTGTTTAATGGCGATAGCAGAACCTACAACGTATGCCCATTTAGCATTTTCGAAACAAATAGGTTGTGTTTCTTGGGTAATGGTATAAGGGTCGATACCTGCTTTGTCGCAAATTTCTTTACATTCATCAATAGATGAAATGCCATATTCTTTTAACGTAGCTAAAATTTTAGCTTCACGTCTTTCATAACCTTCAAAATGTGCCATGATATTTTCCCTCCTTATTCCTTACGTGGGTCGATGTATTTAACAGTGCCGTCTTCGGGTTTGAAACGTCCGTAAGTACCTTTAGACTTTTCGTACGCTTCGTTGGGTTCCATACCTTTCTTGATAAAGTCGGTCATTTTGCCGAGTGAAACGAATTCGTAACCGATAACCTGGTCATCTTCATCAAGAGCCATTTTGGTACAATAACCTTCAGTCATTTCAAGATATCTAACGCCCTTAGCTTTAGTACCATACATAGTACCAACCATTGAACGTGCGCCTTTACCCAAGTCTTCCATACCAGCACCGATAACAAGACCGCCTTCAGAGAAAGCAGATTGTGAACGGCCGTATACGATTTGTAAGAACAATTCACGCATAGCAGTGTTAATTGCATCACAAACAAGGTCAGTATTTAACGCTTCAAGAAGGGTTTTACCAGGAAGAATTTCAGCAGCCATAGCAGCCGAGTGAGTCATACCCGAACAACCGATAGTTTCAACGAGCGCTTCTTCAATAATACCGTCTTTAACGTTTAACGAAAGCTTACAAGCACCTTGTTGGGGAGCACACCAGCCTACGCCGTGAGTGTATGCCGAAATGTCTTTAATTTCTTTTGCTTGCACCCATTTACCTTCTTCCGGAATAGGGGCAGGACCGTGTTTGGGGCCCTTTGCAACGCAAATCATTTCTTCTACTTCTTTAGAATATTGCATTATTTATGCCTCCACATAATATTTTCTTTTTGTTTTTATGATTATATCATAATAACCACTATTTTGACAAACGATTTATTAAATATAATAAATTTTATTTAAGCCTTATTAAACTCTTTTAAACGTAAAACAAGCACCCTTTTAAAAGAGTGCTTGTTTTCGTGTATATTAAATTTTAATTGTTAAATTTAATACGAGTTGTTACTTATGCATTCCACACGATTGCATTTTCAACTACTTTCCAAGAAACATTAGTGATAACGCCTTCGGTGTTGGGAACGTTAGCAATTGAAGTGTACCTATTGATACCTACAGTTAAGCCTACGCCTGCGGTAAATGTTCCTGATGCAGTATCTGCAAGCGTGGTATCGTTTTCACATACAAGTGCACGTTTGCCTGCAGAACTATTTATACCATTAGCAATAACATAACCGTAGTCGCTACTTACGTAGTAACAATTAC
>JAFVOW010000124.1 GCA_017505625.1 Clostridia bacterium
GCGTTAAATTAACTTGTAAAGGAGAATTCGACAAAAGTCTCATAAGTTGTGTCTCAGTTTCAATTTTAGTTGGCATTAAATTAACGATTGCTATTTCTAACGGACGAATATCTTGCGATTCTGCTCTTTTTTCAGTCATAACAAAAATATTCTCACTTTGCAAAGTTTTTACTGCAGGAATATCTTTTGGAACTATAATAGGCATACCTTTTCTCCTTTATTTTATTTATACTTTTTCTAATGCGTTTTTAATATCTTCTATTAAATCTTCGGCATTTTCTATACCGCATGAATATCTAATAAGCGTTGGTGGAATTCCCGCTGCCTCTAGTTGTTTATCGTTCATTTGACGATGTGTTGCATTTGCAGGGTGCAAACAACAAGTTCTAGCATCGGCAACGTGTGTTTCTATAGCAGAAATCTTTAAGTTTTTCATAAAGGTTTCGGCTTCTACTCTAGTACCTTTTACAGCAAAAGATAAAACACCACAAGAACCGTTTGGTAAATATTTTTGACCTAATTCGTAATACTTATCCCCTTTAAGCCCACAATATCTAACCCACTCGATTTTTGGGTGAGTTGATAAAAACTCTGCAACTTTTTGTGCATTTTCACAGTGTCTTTTCATTCTTACGTGTAAACTTTCTAAACCTAAATTAATATAGAAAGCATTTTGTGGAGACTGAATAGAACCAAAATCTCTCATAAGTTGAGCGGTTGCTTTAGTAATAAACGCACCTTCTAAACCAAATCTTTCTACGTAGCAAACACCGTGATAACTTTCGTCCGGAGTGGTAAGTCCTGGGAATTTATCAGCATATTTTCTCCAGTCAAATTTACCACCATCAATTATAGCCCCACCTACGCTAACGCCGTGGCCGTCTATATACTTAGTGGTAGAGTGTGTTACAATGTCTGCGCCCCATTCTATAGGTCTGCAATTTACGGGAGTAGCAAAAGTGTTATCAACTATAAAAGGAACACCGTATTTATGCGCAACTTTTGCAAAAAGTTCTAAGTCTAAAACAGAACAAGCGGGGTTTGCTATCGTTTCGCCAAACAACGCTTTTGTATTAGGCTTAAACGCTTTATCAAGTTCTTCTTCCGTAGAATCTGGAGATACGAAGGTAAATTCTATCCCCATCTTTTTCATCGTAACTTCGAAAAGGTTAAAAGTCCCGCCATATATTGCAGAACTTGCAACAACGTGGTCGCCACAATTTGCTATGTTAAAAATAGCGTAAAAGTTTGCGGCTTGACCAGAAGAAGTAAGCATCGCTGCCGTACCACCTTCTAATTCGCATAATTTATTAGCAACGTAATCGTTAGTAGGGTTTTGTAAACGTGTGTAAAAATAACCACTCGCTTCTAAGTCGAAAAGTTTACCCATATCTTCGCTTGTGTCGTATCTAAAAGTAGTGCTTTGTATTATAGGAATTTGTCTTGGTTCTCCATTTTTAGGTGTGTATCCACCTTGTACGCAAACAGTTTCTATTTTCTTTTTGTTGCTCATTTTTGTTACC
>JAFVOW010000125.1 GCA_017505625.1 Clostridia bacterium
CGTGTCGCTAACTTATCACAAGGAAGAGAACGCGCTTTTGTGTCATTATTGTGGCGCAAAATATAAAATGATCGAAGCGTGCACAGAATGTGGAAGTCCGTTTATAAGGCATGGTGGAACGGGTACTGAACGAGTCGTTATAGAACTTAAAAAGTTGTTCCCACAAGCGCGAATATTAAGAATGGACAGGGATACCACACAAAATAAGGAAGGGCATTTTAATATATTAAATAAGTTCACGAATAGAGAAGCCGACATTTTAGTTGGAACGCAAATGATAGCAAAAGGTCACGACTTTCCGTTCGTCACTTTGGTTGGAATTTTAGATGCTGATATGAGTTTGCATTTTTCCGATTTTAGAAGTGGGGAAAGAACTTTTCAGTTATTAACTCAAGTTGCGGGAAGAAGTGGTCGTGCAAAAGAGAGTGGAAAGGTTGTTTTGCAAACTTATTCGCCTGAAAATTTGGTTTTAAGTCAAGCGATAAGGTACGATTATAAAGGCTTTTTTAATCAAGAAATATCTATTAGAAAAGCGACTGGATTTCCACCTTATGCTGACATCGTTAGAGTGCTAGTTAGTAGCGAAGACGACGAAGGCGCGTTAAACGCAACTAAAGCAATATACAACGAACTTAACCTAATATATCTAGAAAATAAACAAAAATTCAAGTTTTTCGGGTGTATGAAAGCACCACTTAAACGATTGCAAAATAAATTTAGATATCAAATACTAATGAGAATCGATGCTAACGATAGAAAATTATTAGATACGATTTTCGCTATTAGTGATAAATACAAATCGAGAAATTTATTTATTTCTATGGAAATAAATTCTAACAATTTAACTTAAAGAGGCGAGTATGGCTATTAGAAATATTATACAACTAGGCGATCCAACACTTCGCAAAAAGAGTTTTGAAGTGACTGATTTTGGCGAAAGAACCCAAACCTTACTAGACGATATGAGAGAAACGCTAATCAAAGCGCAAGGCGCAGGACAAGCAGCGCCACAAGTGGGCGTTTTAAGGCGAATTTTTGTCGTTAGCGTAGATGACGAATATTATGAATGTATAAACCCTGTGATAATCGAAAAGAGTGGTAGTCAAGTGGGTGAAGAAGGTTGTTTATCTGTTAAAGGAAAATTCGGCACGGTAGAACGCCCAAATAAAGTAACGGTAAAAGCGCTCGATAGGAACGGCAAACCGTTTACCGTAAAAGCCGAGGGCTTTTTGGCGCGTGCTTTTTGTCACGAATACGATCATTTAGACGGAATAGTTTACGTTGATAAGGCAACCGATATTCAGGAGGATTAAAACTTGAGAATAGTTTATCTTGGTACGCCTGATTTTGCAGTTAATCCATTATTAAAACTACTAGAAAACAATTTTAACGTGGTTGCCGTTGTGACGAATCGTGATAAACCCGTTGGAAGAAAGCAGGTCTTGACACCACCACCCGTTAAAACGGTCGCTTTGCAAAATAATATACCTTGTTTTCAGTATGATAAAATTCGCATTGAAGGGGTAAACGACTTAAAACAATTAAAACCC
>JAFVOW010000126.1 GCA_017505625.1 Clostridia bacterium
AACCACATTGATATAGTTTAAGTTCAGGACCTACGACGATAACTGAACGACCTGAATAGTCTACACGTTTACCGAGTAAGTTTTGACGGAAACGACCTTGTTTACCACGTAGCATACCAGATAAAGATTTAAGTTCACGGTTACCTGCACCGCTGATTGCTTTGCCACGTCTACCGTTATCGATAAGAGCGTCTACTGCTTCTTGAAGCATTCTCTTTTCGTTTCTAATGATGATTTCGGGAGCGCCGAGTTCCATCAATTTCTTTAATCTGTTATTTCTATTGATAACACGTCTATATAAGTCGTTTAAGTCAGAAGTAGCAAATCTACCACCGTCTAATTGTACCATAGGACGAAGTTCTGGGGGAATAACGGGAAGAACGTCTAAAATCATCCATTCGGGGCGGTTGCCACTCTTTCTGAAAGATTCGATAATTTCTATACGTTTTACCGCACGAATTCTCTTTTGACCAGATTCGTTTTCAGCAATAATTTTCTTAACTTCTGCGCTTTCTTTTTCAAGGTCGATTGCCATTAAAAGTTCTTTAATGGCTTCAGCGCCCATACCCGTTTTGAACGAACCAATACCGAACTGTTGTTCATAGTCCATTTTTTCACGGTCGTTAATAACTTGTTTGTATAAAAGCGGAGTTGTACCGGGGTCTAAAACAACGTGGCTTGCAAAATACAATACTTGTTCTAAAGATTTAGGACTCATATCAAGCATAAGACCTATTCTTGACGGAACACCCTTAAAATACCAAATGTGTGAAACGGGAGCAGCGAGTTCAATATGACCCATTCTGTCACGTCTTACTTTAGATTTAGTAACTTCTACACCACACTTGTCGCAAATAACGCCTTTATAACGAATACGTTTATATTTACCACAATGGCATTCCCAGTCTTTGGTCGGTCCAAAAATTCTTTCGCAGAATAAGCCGCCCATTTCGGGTTTTTGCGTTCTGTAGTTAATAGTTTCGGGCTTGGTAACCTCGCCGTATGACCAAGACCTAATTTTTTCGGGAGAAGCAACTCCTATTTGTATAGAATCAAAATTGTTAAGTTCAAACATAATCTACCTCGTCCCTCCTTATTCAATATCCAAATCGTCGTCGTCAAAGTCGTCTTCAAACAAACTTTCATCGGAAATCGTAGTATCAATTTCACCGTCTTCGTCTTCGAACATATCGCCTGTACTGAAACCAAAGTCTTCGTCAAGGTCAACGTTTTCGCTATCCTCAAAGAGTACTTCTTCAGTTTCTGATTTACCAAAATCATCAAGCGAAACTTCTTCGTGAGTTTCTCTTTCCTTAAAGCTCGGAATATCGTCGATATCGTTTTCTATAAGGTCTTTAAGAGCAAGCTCTTCTTTGTTTTCAGTAAGTACTTTCATATCAAGTGCTAAAGACTGTAATTCTTTTAGCAATACTTTGAATGCTTCGGGAATACCGGGTTCGCTGATATTAGTACCTTTAACTATAGATTCGTAAGTTTTTACACGACCAACAACGTCGTCCGATTTAACGGTAAGAATTTCTTGAAGAATATGTGCAGCACCGTATGCTTCGAGCGCCCAAATTTCCATTTCACCGAAACGTTGACCACCGAATTGGGCTTTACCGCCTAGAGGTTGTTGAGTTACTAAGCTGTAAGGACCGGTTGAACGTGCGTGAATCTTATCGTCTACTAAGTGGATAAGTTTTATCATGTACATTTGACCGACTGTTACCCTATTTTCGAAAGGTTCACCCGTTCTGCCATCGTATAATTGAATCTTACCGTCGACTTCACCGTCGGGGTTTAATATATTGTTTTCTCTAAATAATTGGTTGATATCACTTTCAGATGCACCGTCGAATACGGGCGTTGCGATTTTCCAACCAAGTTGTTTACAAACAAGACCTAAGTGTACTTCTAATACCTGACCGATGTTCATACGTGAAGGAACGCCGAGGGGGTTAAGTACAATTTGCAGGGGAGTACCGTCAGCCATAAAGGGCATATCACTTTCGGGTAAAATTCTTGAAATAACACCTTTGTTACCGTGTCTACCTGCCATCTTGTCGCCGACAGAGATTTTACGTTTTTGAGCGATATATACTCTTACTAATTTGTTTACACCTGGAGATAGTTCGTCCTTATTTGCACGAGTAAAGATTTTAACGTCTACAACGATACCACCTTCACCGTGAGGAACTTTTAACGAAGTATCTCTAACTTCTCTTGCCTTTTCACCGAAAATTGCACGAAGCAATCTTTCTTCGGGAGTAAGTTCGGTTTCGCCCTTAGGCGTAACTTTACCTACTAGGATATCGCCACTGCCTACTTCAGCACCGATTCTTACGATACCGTCAGCATCAAGGTTTTTAAGAGCGTCTTCACCAACGTTAGGGATATCTCTAGTAATTTCTTCTTCACCAAGACGAGTGTCTCTTGCTTCGATTTCGTGTTCTTCGATGTGAATAGTCGTGAACACGTCTTCTCTAACGAGTTTTTCAGAAAGCAAGATAGCGTCTTCGTAGTTATAGCCTTCCCAGCTCATGAAACCGACCATAATGTTGCGACCGAGCGCAAGTTCGCCGTTTCTTGTAGAAGGACCGTCGGCAATGGTTTGACCTTTTTCAATTCTTTCGCCTTTGTCAACGATAGGTCTTTGGTTTAGACACGTACCTTGGTTAGAACGTTCGAATTTTTTAAGTTTATATTCTCTATCAGTACCGTCTTCTTCAGTAACTACGATTTTGTCAGAAGCAACACTCTTAACTACACCGGCGTTAATAGCGTTAATCATAACGCCTGAGTCGTAAGCGATACGTCTTTCAATACCCGTAGCAACGATAGCGTTTTCAGGTACGAGTAGCGGAACTGCTTGACGTTGCATGTTAGAACCCATTAGCGCACGGTTGGTATCGTCGTTTTCTAAGAACGGGATAAGTGCGGTAGCAACTGAAATAAGTTGCTTGGGCGAAACGTCCATGTAATCGATTTTTTCTTTAAGTTCTTGTATAATGTCTTCTCTATGTCTGCAAGAAACTCTATCACGAACGAAATACTTGTCATCAACGAGTTCTTCGTTTGCTTGTGCTACGATGTAGTTATCTTCTTCGTCAGCCGTTAAGTATTCTACTTTATCGGTAACGATGGTTTCTAATTTACCGTCTTCGCCGATAACGTGTTCTACTTTTCTATAGGGCGATTCAATAAAACCGAATTCGTTTACCTTAGCGTAAGCAGCGAGCGACGAGATAAGACCGATGTTTTGTCCTTCAGGAGTTTCGATAGGACATAATCTTCCGTAGTGAGAGTGGTTAACGTCACGAACGTCAAACGTTGCTCTATCTCTGTTAAGACCACCAGGACCTAAAGCAGAAAGCTTTCTCTTGTGGGTAAGTTCAGCAATCGGGTTTGTTTGGTCCATAAATTGCGATAATTGCGAAGAACCAAAGAATTCTTTAATAGCAGAACTTACGGGACGTACGTTTATTAGGCTTTGAGGAGTAACTTCTTTGGGGTCCATAGTACCCATTCTTTCTCTGATTACCCTTTCAAGTCTTGAAATACCGATACGGAATTGGTTTTGTAAAAGTTCGCCAACCGAACGAACACGACGGTTTCCTAAGTGGTCGATATTGTCGGTAGAATTTAGACCAAAGTTTAAGTCTAAGTTAACTGATACCGATGCAACGATATCGTCAACCGTGATGTGTTTATGGTTAAGTTTTTCAATTAAAGGACGTAAAGTCTTCTTGTCTTCAGCAGTTAAAGTTAAAGACATGCCATTTTCAATAAGGTCGTAGTAGAATACGCAAGCCTTAACGAATCTAATTCTAGTTTCTCTAGCTTTTTCTTCGTACTTTTTATCTTCGGGTTTAGCATCAACGTTGTCGATATCTCTTTCTTCGAGATAGAACAATTGATTGATTTGCGATTTTAATTGTTCGGAAGCATTTTCTTCGCCAACTTCACGTGCTAAATCGTTAACTTCTTTAGCAAAAGTTAAAGTGGGATAGTAAACGTAGTCTAAAAGACCGAAGTATCTAGGTTCGCAACCGGTAACAACCTTGTAATCTACAACGTTATTAGCGATAATTTTGTGTTTAGCGCCGTTAACGTCAGCATAGAATTGGTTGATACCTGCGTTTTGAATATTTTCAGCAGTAGCCTTGTCGATAACTTGACCTTTGGTAGCAAGAACTTCGCCGTCGGCACTGATTACGTCTTCATAAGCAACCAAACCTACGATTCTTGCGCCCATACGTAAACGCTTGTTGAATTTATATCTACCAACTCTAGCAAGGTCGTAACGTCTTGCGTCAAAGAAAAGATTTTTAAGGTGTTGTTTAACAGCTTCTTCGGTGGGGATTTCACCGGGACGTAAACGACGGTATAATTCTACTAAACCTTCTTCTTCTGATTTAGAAGTATCTTTAGCAATGGTCGAAGCTATCATAGCGTCGCCATCGAATAACTGCGTAAGCGCTTCGTCCGTACCAAAACCTAAAGCACGCAAAAGTACGGTTGCCGTTAACTTTCTAGTTCTGTCAACGTGCACCCATAAAACGTCTTGCGAGTCTTGTTCAAATTCAAGCCATGCGCCACGTGAAGGAATAACCGTAGTACCGAAAAGGTTTTTACCCGACTTGTCCACTTGACCAGCGTTATATACGCCAGGTGAACGTACAAGTTGAGACACGACAACTCTTTCTGCACCGTTAATTATAAACGAACCGTTATCCGTCATAAGTGGGAAATCACCCATGTATACTTCTTGGTCGTCTATGATTTCGCCCGTAACTTTGTTTACGAGTCTAACCTTTACTCTTAAAGGTCTAGCATAGGTTGCGTCTCTGTCTCTGCATTCTTTCTCATCATACTTGGGAGCGCCGTCAAGGTTATGCTCTAAGAAGTACAATTCGAAGTGGTCAGAGTAATCGGTGATAGGAGAAAAATCTTCAAAAACTTCACTTATGCCGTCTTTAATAAAGGCGTCGTAAGAGTCTTTTTGAATCTTTACAAGATACGGAAGTTCGATTGCTTCTTTAATCTTGCTAAACGTTTTTCTCTTGATTTTGCCACATTGAATTTCGGGTAGTTTACGTGTCATCAAAACACACTCCTTAAAAAAAATTTAAATTGTTCGCCGTTCATAGTTTACAAACGCAAAAATATGGTGTATAATCTCTATGACGGTGCATTTTGAGATAATGTCAGTCAAATATTATCGATTTTTGGGGTTTTTACCCCCTGTTTTTTTCAAATTTTTTTCGAAAAAGGCGATAAAATTCGATATTAACCTATCATAATGCAATATAATATATTAAACTAGTTTTATTGCATTGTCAAGCGATTTAACAAAATAATTTATTTTTTTATTTTTTGGCATATTTTTAACATGAGAATTGACAAATTTTTGAAAGTTTCTAGAATATTAAAGCGTCGAACGCTAGCCCAACAAGCAAGCGATAACGGCAGAGTTGTCGTTAACGGTAGAGTGGTTAAACCTTCTTATAGAGTTAAGGTTGGCGACGTCGTAGAACTTAACTATAACAGTGGAACGTTTAGGTTTGAAATTTTAGATTTAAAAGAAACGGTAAGAAAAGAACAAGCCGAACTTTTATATAAAGTTTTGGAGAATTAAAATGAAAACTTCAGTAATAATCACCTGCGCTGGCAAAGGCGAACGTGCAGGATTTAATAAAAATAAGTTATTAGTAAAAGTTGACGGCGTTACCACCGTAGAACGTGTTTTTAAGGTTTTTAAAAATTGCGATAAAATTGACCAAATAATATTAACAGCACATAAAAACGATTACGACGAGATTAAAAATATCGTTGGCGATAGCGCTGAAGTCGTTATCGGTGGCGAAACTAGAACTGATTCGGTTAAAAACGCACTGCAAAAAGTTACGGGCGAAATCGTGCTTATTCACGACGGCGCTCGCCCTTACCTATCAATAGACCTTATATATAAATGTATAGAAAGCGTCAAGAACTTCGGCAGTGGTATTGCTTGTATTAATTGCAAAGATTCCGTTTGTAAAACTAAGGACGGTACGATTATCGATTACGTTGATAGAAACACCTTATCTTTAATACAAACACCACAAGCGTTTTATACTAAGGACATAGCTCATGCTTACGAGCTTGCAAGCGAAGAAATTTTTACCGATGACAGCCAAGTTTATAAAAAATATATCGGCGAGCCTAAAGTAGTAGACGGCGAACAGTCTAACGTTAAACTAACCTTTAAGGAAGATTTTATCTCTACTAAAGATATTAGATATGGTGTTGGTTTTGATTGCCATCAGCTAGTAGAAAACCGCAAACTTATTTTGGGCGGAATAGAAATCCCCCACGATAAAGGGCTTTTAGGGCACTCTGATGCAGACGTATTAACCCACGCTATCATGGACGCTATACTTTCGTCGTTATCGCTTCGTGATATAGGTTATCATTTCCCACCTACCGACGAAAAATATAAGGACGCAAACAGTATGAAACTTTTAGACCACGTTTTAGACCTTATATATAATAATGGTTATAAAGTTAAAACGGTTTCGGCTGTTATTATGGCAGAAAAACCAAAACTCTTAAAACATATTCCAGCCATTACTAAAAATCTTGCTAACGCACTTAACGTAAAAGAAAAAGACGTTGGAATTACCGCAACGACTTTAGAAGGTTTAGGTTTCGTTGGACGTGAAGAAGGTATTTGTGTTCACGCCAACGCAATTTTAGAAAACGTTTAATCTATACGCAACAAAAAATGCTAACGATAAACTCGTTAGCATTTTTATTTTTTATTCCTCTATTGGGTTAATTGCCGTTTCTATTAGAGATAAAATTTTATCTTTACCTAAGCCTGTTTCACTTGATGATGCCGTTATATCATCTATACCTACACGAAGTTCAGTCGTAATATCTTTTAAGGCGGGTTTAATTTTAGTTTTTCCTAGTTTATCGGCTTTAGTTGCTACCAATACAAACGGTATTTGGTAGTGATAAAGATAATTTATCATCATCTTATCGTCTTCGGTTGGTTTATGGCGAATATCAACAAGAGAAATTAAAAGAGTTATTTTTTCTTTAGCAAGAAAAGTTTCTAATAAATTTGCCCATTTTTTCTTTTCTTCTTTGCTGACTTTAGCGTATCCATACCCCGGTAAATCGGCAAGAACAAAATCGCCAAAATCAAAATAGTTTATTAGCCTTGTTCTTCCGGGCGTTACCGAAGTTTTTGCAAGTTTTTTTCTGTTTGCTAGCATATTAATAAGCGAAGATTTTCCAACGTTAGATTTACCTGCAACGGCTATAATCGGTTTATCGGTTTTATAAAATTTGTCGCTACTTGCAACGCTAGTTATAAATTCGGCTTTGGTTACGTTCATAATATTACCTTAAAAATTGATAGCAGTCTTAAACACGTCTTCTACGTTATCCACTGCAATAAATTGTATTTTTTCTCTAATTTCAGTAGGAATTTCAGTTAAATCTTTTAGGTTTGCTTTAGGTATAATAATTTGCTTTATGCCGTCTCTATATCCAGCGAGTGCTTTTTCCTTTAAGCCACCTATTGCAAGCACTTTACCACGAAGCGTTATTTCACCCGTCATCGCAACCGTCTTTTTAACACTCTTTTTAGTAAACGCTGATAAAATTGCCGTCGCCATAGTAATACCTGCACTAGGTCCGTCTTTAGGCGTTGCGCCTTCGGGTACGTGAATATGAACGTCGGTTTTTTCAAATGCGTCTAAATCAATTGCGTATTTTTCGGCGTTAGATTTTATATACGATAACGCTGCCCTAGCCGATTCTTTCATTACGTCACCGAGTTTACCCGTAAGCAAAATTTCGCCTTTACCGCGCATTAGGCTTACTTCTATAGTTAAAGTCGTTCCGCCTACGCTAGTATACGCTAGCCCTGTGCAAGCGCCGATTTCATCTTTTAATAAATTTTCAGATTTTTGGTATTTAACAACGCCTAAATAATTAAACACGTCTTTAGCGTCTACTTTTTGTTTAGGTGTTTCTATATCTGTTGCAAAAAGAGTTGCAACTTTTCTTATAACGCTAGCAATTTCACGTTCTAGATTTCTTACGCCCGCTTCACGGGTGTAGCCTTCTATTATTTCTAAAATTGCTTTATCGGTAATTTTTAGTTGTTTTTCGGTTAAGCCGTTAGCCTTTAGCTGTTTTGGTACTAGGTAACGTTTTGCTATTTGTAATTTCTCTTCTCTAGTGTAGCCGGAAAGTTCTATAACTTCCATTCTATCTAGTAACGGATATGGAATAGTATCTAACGAGTTAGCGGTAGTTATAAACATTACCTTAGACAAATCAAACGGAACTTCTAAAAATCTATCTCTAAAAGTAGTGTTTTGTTCGGGGTCTAAAACTTCAAGAAGCGCACTTGCGGGGTCGCCGTGTATATCGGACGACAGTTTATCTATTTCGTCTAAAAGGAACACAGGGTTATTAGACCCTGCCGTTTTTAAGCCGTAAATAATACGCCCGGGCATAGCACCAACGTAGGTTTTACGGTGTCCCCTAATTTCGGCTTCGTCTTTTACGCCACCCAAACTCATCCTAACGAATTTTCTATCTAATGCTCTCGCAATACTCGTTGCAACTGAAGTTTTACCTACACCTGGAGGGCCTACGAAACATAAAATCGGTCCTTTAATTTGTTTGGTGAGTTTTAATACTGCAAGATATTCTACAATTCTACGTTTTACTTTTTCTAGCCCGAAATGGTCTTTATTTAAGATTTTTTCGGCTAATTTTAGGTCGGGGTTATCTTCTGTTGAAGTAGTAAACGGCAAATCGTTAATCCAATCAAGATAATTTAAAATTACCGAATAATCGGGCGAAGACGGGTTGACTTTATCCAAACGGTTAAGTTCTTTTAGCACCTTAGCTTCGGTATCAGAAGGCAAGTTTTTGCTTTTTATTTTTTGTTCTATTGCCGTTTTTTCGTCTTCATCATCACCAAGTTCAGAGTGAATTGCTTTTAGTTGTTCTCTTAGATAATATTCTCTTTGGCTTTTATCTATACTTTCTTTTACCTTACCGGTGATTTCCTTTTCGATTTTTAATATTTCTATCTCTTTTAAGAAAAGTTTTTCAAATTCTAATAATCTTTGTTCGGTAAAATCTATTTCTAATATTCTTTGAACTTCAGATTCCTTAAACGGTACTACGCTTAAAGCGTTATCAATAAACTCGTTGGGGTCAGAAAGATTAGAAATTTGTGCAACCATTTCTTTAGTAACACGCTTATCAAAAATAGCGTATTCTAAAAACGACGTCTTAGCTAGTCTAAAATACGCTTCTATCTCGGTATCGGTCGCAGTAGTAACGTAAGGCGCAAGCACGCCACTTACGATAAAATAATCTTTGTTATCCTTAAACTCTACGATTTTTGCACGTGAAAACGCTTCCACTGAAACTTTTAAGTTACCACTAGGAAGTTTTATTATTTGCTTAATTTTACAAAGCGTACCAGTTTTATATATATCGCTTTTCTTTGGGGAATCCATAAACGCCGATTTTTGCGATGCGATAAACACCACCGAACCGCATTTAGAAGCCGAGGCTATTGCTTTAATAGACGCAGGCCTACCCACGTCGAAATTTAAGAACGTTTTAGGGAAGAGTATTTTACCCCTTAATGCAACTAGTGGGAAAACTTTTTCTTCGTTAGTTTGTATATTTTTTTCGTTGTCTATCATATGTAACTCTCTTTTAACTGTATTTTTCTATAAGTACTTTTACGGGATTTTCACTGTACGGAACGGTAATCTCTTTAGCAACTTTTTTTAGTTCTTCTTTAGCATCGCCAACTGCTACACCGTGCCACTCACCGTCGATTAACTGTAAGTCGTTGGTAGAATCGCCTACGGTTAGAACTTCTTTTAAGTCAATTCCGTAATATTCGGCAATTTTTTTAACTGCATAACCCTTACTATATTTAGCGTCTATAATTTCTATTAAACTCTTTGCACCACTGTTAACGATAACGTCGTTACCGTATCTAGCTTGAAGCATTTTAGCAGTTTTGTCAACATTTTCAGGGTGTTCTAATAAGTTTATCTTGCTTATAGGGAATTCAATCTGCTTTTTAACGTTAGAAAAATCATCGATTTTAGCAAACCTTTTACCCGAAAGTTTTTTTTCATACATATCGGTATATTGGTTTTCTTGTTCGTAGTATAATGTGTCGTTAGACCAAAAACTCAACGGAAACCCTAGTTCTTTTAGGTCTAGCAAAATTTCAGTCGCACGTGAAGGGTCTATACCGACGTCTACTAAGGTTTTGCCTGTATTTAGGTCGGTTATTCTTGAACCTTGAAAAGACGCAACCACACAGTTAAAGCCATACTTTTCGGAAATTTCGCTAATAGACGAGTGCGAACGCCCTGTTATTATAGCAAATATTCCACCTTTACTTTGGTATTCTTTTATGGCTTTTATCGTGTCGGGATGAACGTAATCGGGTACGTTTCCAAGCGTTCCGTCAAAGTCAGCAATTATAAGTTTGTATTTCATCTTAATCCTTCTTTTGTTAGCGTTATTATAATTTGTTCGGCAAGGGCATCACCTATACCGTCTACTTTTTTAAGTTGTTCTTTTGTAGCAAAGATTATTCCGTTAAGGTCTCCAAATTCTTCTATCAGTTTTTGACGTTTTATTTTTCCTAAACCGTTAACTTTATCAAGTACCGACGATAACGCACGTTTGCCACGCAAAGTTCTATGATAGGTTACGGCAAACCTATGTGCTTCGTCACGAATACGTTGAAGTAACCTTAAAACGTAATCGCTTTTATTTAATACTATAGGCTCGGATTTTTTTGGCACGAAAATTTCCTCATCACGTTCGGCAAGCGAGATTAGATCTATATCGGTTACGCTAAATTTATCTAAAACTTCTTTCACCGAAGATAACTGTCCTTTACCACCGTCTATAATCATTAGGTCGGGTTTAGGGAATTTTTCTGGCTCTGCACTCAGTTTTTGCAGTCTACGAGTTAAAACCTCTTGCAAACTTCTAAAATCGTCAGCACCTTCAAAAGTTTTTATCTTAAATCTTCTATACTCGTTTTTATCGGCAGTGCCGTCAGTAAACACTACCATACTGCCAACTTTATCTACGCCCGATATGTTAGATATATCGTAACACTCCATACGGTGCGGGAAGTTTTTTAAGTTTAAGACTTCTTTTAATTTTTTGCAAGCTAGTACCGTCATATCGTCTTTATGACGTATTTTATCCACTGCGGTTTCTAAATGTTCAGTCGCATTGACTGTAGCCATGTCTACTAACT
>JAFVOW010000127.1 GCA_017505625.1 Clostridia bacterium
ACGTTGGGGGTTTCTATTGTATTTATCTATTTCCTTTTCACGGTTAACCGCCGACAATGACCATAAAGATAATTTGTAGTCGGGGTGTTCTAACATAATCGTTTTTATTTCATCGTCACTCATTCCCGTTGTAGGTTGCACACCGTATCCATGGCGGTCAACAATCCATTCTTGCCCGTCCATAACTACCAAGTCGCGTAAAATATCAGTAACAGCCATTCCGTAGCACGAATTAACGTTTTCTTTTTGGTGTAAATATTCTATCGCTTTTTCGACAATTCCTTTCAATTTTGTCTTGTCCTCATAAAACGTCAATATCGCGTCAACAAATTCTCGCGGTAGATAATCGGCTTTATAACGGTAAAATTTACCGATTGTCATTTCATCCCATTTGTAAAATTTTCGGTAAACGTTATAATCCACGTTAGTTAAAGCCATGCAAAACGAGTCAGCGCTAACAATTCTACCGTTATTTAAAACCGCATTTTCTACGTTATAGCATTTTGATGCGCTTATAGGATTATCAAACATCACACGACTATGCACGCCTTTAAATTGAACTTCGAAAACACAACAATAATTTTCGATGTTTTCTTTAAATTGTTTCTTGCTGGTGATGGTTATTTTTTCACCTTTACCCATGGGGAACTTTTCACACACCATTACGCTAGGGATACGACGACGTAAAATCGTACGACTTGACATTATATAATATTTTATCGGTATAAAATGGGTTACAATGAACGAACCCACCCGCAAACGCTTGTTTTAACAAGTCGTATTCATCTAACGTCAGCGTTAACGCCTTTATCCTTGCACGGTAAACGTTGCCGTGCTTTTCTCTATGGCTGGTAGAAAAACAATTACGGCGACAAGCTAACCGAACATAACCCGTTTTTGTTAACGGTATTTTTGCAATATTGCCATTTCTTTCTATTTCCTCGGCTATATATGCAACCACTATTCGCCCATCATTTATCAGATAGCGTGTTTCTTTCGGTTTCATAACCGACCCACTATGACGGATTAACGAATAATCTAAATCACCGACTAATTTACGAATTTTAAACGTTTGTAAATTTTCGGCAACTTTTGCGAGGCTATAACCCGACAAAAGATATGAGCATCGAAATTCAATACCGCGACCATCACGAGCGTAAATGGGTTTTCGTGTATCAATCGAAAAAACCTTTTCCCATTCGAAACGGCGACCAATAAAGGCGTATTCAAAAGCAAGGTTATGCACATATATAACGAATATTCTTTCGGGGTTGGTGTATAACTTTTTATGTATTACTTCTAAACATTGTTCGAATTGTTCCCACGTTCGACCAATTATAGACGTACCGTTAATATTAAGAACCCACGCCCACATAAACGCAACTTTTTGACCGTTAATATATGTGGATGTTGTTTCTATATCAAACGAACATGGTATATTATAATATTGCTTTTTTCTATAATTGATTTTATCGCGGGCACGGTCAACCGTCATTTTTAAAACGGGTTCAATTTCTTCGGGTTGATAATAAGTAAATTCGCTATCATACACACCAGCGCACCCCCATTATTCGAATGGGTTTTCGTTATCG
>JAFVOW010000128.1 GCA_017505625.1 Clostridia bacterium
CTATCGTTTTCATTCCACGTGTCTTCGGTATCGAAAACGTAGTCTTCTTCGTTTTCATCGGTACGAACTATTAACTGATAGTGGTCGCCTTTATAAATTATAGAAATAATGTTGCCTATCGCACCGCCAACGTCTTGGTCGTCGGAAATTTCTATGTCTTTTAAGCCAACTTCAACGTTTACGTCAACGTCGGTTAGGTCGATTTTGTCGCCTTCAGCAGTAATTAGGAAACCTTCTTCGTCAAGGAACGAACCTTTATACAACTGCGTAACGTCGCACTCAAACTCGCCGTCGCCAAACACAACGGTATTTTTCTTAGTAATATAACCGTCGTATTTGTTAGAAGAAAATTCTTTTTCCATTAGGTGTATTGCGTCGGGTTTAATAGAAACGCTTACGCTTTCGCCCACTTTTCTTTCTACGGTATCTTGAATTACCACTTCTGATTTACCTACTTTCATTACCATTTCGTAATGAACTCCCTTAAATATCGAACTGATAATTTTGCCGTTTACTTGTCCCTTTCCTTCGTCTAAAAGTTCTACGTCTTCGGGACGAACTACTACGTCGACTTTTTCATTTTTAGGAAATGAGTCTACACAGTCAAAGTTATATCCTATAAACTTAACCTTTTTATCGCCCGTAACCGTTCCACTGAATATGTTACTTTCGCCGATAAAGTCGGCAACAAAAGTGTTTTTGGGTTCGTTATAGATGTCAGTTGGAGTACCGATTTGTTGTATTAAACCGTCTTTCATTACCACGATTGTATCGCTCATGGTAAGAGCTTCTTCTTGGTCGTGGGTAACGTAGATAAAAGTAATGCCGAGTTTTTTGTGCATTTCTTTTAGTTCTAACTGCATATCTTTACGCATTTTTAGGTCTAATGCACCTAAAGGTTCGTCTAGCAGTAAGATTTCTGGTTCGTTTACAAGCGCACGTGCTATTGCTACACGTTGTTGTTGTCCACCCGATAAAGTTGATATACTACGGTTTTCAAAACCTTCTAAATCTACCATTTTTAGAACGTGTTCTACCGCCTCAGTAATTTCTTTTTTGCTGAGTTTTTCTATTTTTTCAAAAGTCTTACCTTCAGTGTCTTGATAAGTAACTTTCATTTTTTTCATTTTTAAGCCAAACGCTATGTTATTGTACACGTTTAGATGCGGAAACAATGCGTAACGTTGAAATACCGTATTGATAGGTCGTTTATTTGGCGGAAGTAATGTTATATCTTTACCGCCGAGTAAAATTTTTCCTGAACTTGGTTTATCAAAACCCGCTATCATACGGAGCGTGGTGGTTTTTCCGCAACCTGACGGGCCTAAAAAGGTTATAAACTCACCTTTTTTTACGTACAAATTCATGTTGTCGACTGCTACTACGCCGTCTTCAAACTGTCTAGTAATATCAACTAGTTCGATGATTTTGTCATTGTTTTTCACGTTTGCCATTATTGTTTCCTCTGTAATTTATTTTAAAATAAAAAATGCAAGTTAATTTAACTTGCAAAAAAACGTCTATAATTGCCCTTTTTATTTTTAGGGTTTCATCTAACGTATTATGGTAAACTAGAGTCTATATAGCAATTAACTTTTACTACTCTTTATTGACCGTTTCACAAGTCTGCGTTTTAAATCTTTACGCATTTTCGGTTATAAAGTAACCAACTTATAAAATTCGAGCTTTTAACTCAATCAATAACGTGGTTGCCCACTTCTCGGCAGTCGACCCGGCTGTCCGTATGGCCTTTACCCTTTCATTTTTAGGGTGGTCGGTTATATAGCTTTGGAATTACTCTTTTACCATAGATTCGTTCCGATTATTATATTAAAATATTTTTTATCTATTGTCAATCTTTTTTTATTATTTTATAAAATTTTTACACCCTTTTTACCTGTTTTTTCGTTGCTTAATTATTTATTTTTGTGTATACTACTTTTGTTATTATGTGGTTTGATATTTTCGTGCAAGTTTTAGGGTTCATCGCTATCGGAATGAATCTTGTTGCAGTTCAATTTAATAAACACTTTTATTTGGTTCTTTTTGCTTCTTTAGGCTCGTTGCTTTTTGGCGTTCAGTACCTATTTTTAGGTGCTTACACGGGCTTTTTACTAGAACTTGTCGGCATTGTTAGAAACATCGTTTTTATGCAGAGAATTAAAGAGCGTAAGCCAATGAAAACCGCTATTTTGTTGTTTTCACTTTTAACGTTTATTATTGGAATAGTTTCTATTATTTTGACGTGGGACGCTTCGATTAAAGCCGTTTCACACTGGTCTACAGACCTTACTATTTGCACGATTTTTGCAGTTGGTATTAGTATAATCTCTATCGTAGCAAAAATTTTATCAACGTTTGCTTACGGCATAGAAAATCCTCATAAGATTAGGATGCTTAAGCTTCCCACGTCAGTGTTATGGATTTTATATAATTTTATCGCTTTCTCTATTGCAGGGGTTGTAAACGAAATAATGACGATAACTTCTATTACTATTGCCGAAATTAGGTACAAAAAAACCGTTTGCAAAAAACAAACGGCTTTAAATAGCGATAAAGATATTTAGTTTACCAGTCTTCTTTTATAGAAGTTTTTATGTCGTCGTAAAATTCAAAATACTTTTCCCTGTCCGAACGCTTTAATTCTTCTAGCCACTCTTCAGGACAGATTGCATCTTCTTCGTATTTATCGGCTTCTTTCATATAGTCGTACTGTGTTTTGATTTCTTTCGGCATATATTTTTCCCTTTACAATTTACACAACCATTACCGCAAGACTTAAACGTCTTAGCGGTAATTTTTATTGCTAGCGTTATTATTATAGCAAATATTATCAAAAATTGCAAGTTGAAAAATACTTTAACCAATATTCCTATAACGTTAATTATAAAAGATACCAGGTATGCCGTTACAAACTGGAACAATAGCATAAAAATTGTATGTTTTTTACTGTTTAATATTTTATTAGCCGTCGCCACACTTGCAACACAAGGTGGTGACAATAATATAAACGCCATAAAAGCGTACGCTGTATACCCACTACTGAATAATGACGGAACGTTGCTTGATAAATATCCTAACGTTTCTATCACTGCTTCTTTTGCCATAAAACTACTCAAAATTGCTATGCTTGTTTCAACTGAAGCAAAACCTAAAGGATAGAATATAAATTTAAGCCCATTACCTATTAGATATAAAAAACTTTTATTATAGTTAGTGGTTATAAATCCACAAAACCCAAAATTAGATAAAAACCATAGCAATACCGATACGGCAAATATTATGGTTCCCGTCTTAAAAGTAAAGTCTTTTACCTTTTCCCACAACACGAACGCTACGTTTTTAATTACGGGTATTCTATACGTTGGCATTTCCATTACGAAAAGTCCGTCGTCGTGCGATAAAATTTTAGTTTTTGAGATGATTTTACCGAAAATTATTATACACGCAAGTCCTAAAAAATAGGTTGACGTTGCAATTAGCACGCTTCCGTTAAACAAAACACCACTTAGCCACCCAAAAACAGCCGTTTTAGCCCCGCAAGGTATAAACGGCGACAAGAATACTGCCATGCGTTTCTCGGCGGTGCTTTCTACCGTTTTTGTCGCCATTAAGCCTGTTACAGTACACCCCGAACACAACATCATTGGAATAAAAGATTTCCCACTTAAACCAACGTTAGATAAAATTTTATCTGTAATAAATGCTATGCGTGAAGCGTACCCACTTTCTTCTATTATTGATAGTAACAAAAATAATATTAGAACTTGTGGAAGAAAACTTATTACTGTGGAAAACCCTTTTAACACTGCGTCTATTAAAAGGCTTATGAGCCACGGTTTTGCGTTGAGTTTTATTAAAGAGTTTTTAGTATTTACTGAAAATAACTCGAAAAATTCTTTTATTTTTTCCGATAATAGTCCGCCTATTTTTATAGATAAAAAGTATACGATAAATATTACTAGTACAAATATTGGTATTGCCAAATATTTATTGAGTATTATATTGTCTAATTTTTCCGTTATTTTTTGTGATTTAGTAAATTTGTTTGAAATAAAATCGCTTAGGTTATTGTCTATAAATTCATAAATGTTTCCAAGCGGTCTACAAATTTTTTTATCGTTATTTATAGCAAGTTCCATCATTTTATCGAGATTTTCGTTTTTTAAACCTGAAACAGTTATTGTCGGCACTTTAAATGCTTTTTCTAAATTATTTACGTTAACTTTTATACCGTTTTTACGCAAATCGTCTATAAAATTTATCGCTAATATAACGGGAATACCTAATTTATGCAAAGTGCAAGTAAGATATAAATTTCTTTCTAGATTAGTTCCGTCTATTACGTTTATTATACAGTCGGGTTTTTCTTGGGATAGATAATTTAGAACTGCTCTTTCGTCATCAGACCTTGCTGTTAACGAATAGAGTCCCGGTAAATCTATTACCGAGATTTCTTTATCTAACAGGTACGTACCTTGTTTTTTTTCGACGGTTACGCCCGCCCAATTACCTACTTTTTGATACGTTCCAGTAAGTTTATTAAAGATGGTAGTTTTCCCGCAGTTTGGATTACCTATTAGACAAATCTTTTTCAAATAACCTTACCCCTATTTTTTTTGCATCTTTTACTCTTAAAATTAATCGATAACCCCGAATTTCTATCAAGACAGGGTCGTTAAATGGAGAAAATCTTACAACTTTTATCTTCGAGCCAACAGTTAGCCCTAGTTCTTTAATTCTTTCTATTCCGTATAAAGTTTCGTTTAACGTCGTTATAACGCCCTGCTCGCCTATTTTTAAGTCAATTAAGTTCATAATTTATAGTATTCAGTTTTATTGCTTTTAAGAATAAAAAAACGCCCGATATGGGCGTTTTTGTCTTTTTATACTCTTGGAGTGTAATGAGATACACACACTGCATTTATAGTAACGTTTGCGTCTTGACCGAAAATTTCTTCTGTAAACTTAGTGCTAGACGTTATTTTTATCGTACTACCATCAGATTTTACGTATTCCCAATACGAGAACTCGTATTCGGTTTCGCCAATTGGCGTTGCAAAAGTTAAGTCTGATATTCTTCCGTTTCTTGCAACTTGTATAGGTGTAATCGTCGACGAGTCTTTACTTCTATAAACGCATGGCACTACGTAGTCGAGATTTAACGTTACCGAATAATAAAAAGTCGGTTCGGGTGGCGTTGGTGGCGTAGGTGGTTCTTCTCCACAACCAACCGCAAAAGGAAAGAGAATAATAAGAAGCGTACTCATTATTACTATAAATAATCTTTTCATAATATTCTCTCCTTTTGATTTTTAAAAATTATCCCCTAACTTTTATAAGTAAGTCAGGGGATTAAAAATTAGTCTACGAGTTCAATGATAACAACTTCAGCTGCATCGCCTTTACGGGGTCCGAGATTATAGATTCTCGTATATCCGCCACCTTGACCTTTTTCTTCTTTACGAGCTGCATATTTGGATGCATATTCGTCAAAGATTTTTTCAATCAAAGGATACTTAACGTCGCCAACTCTTTTCTTGAAGTCTGCTTTACTTTCTTTAAAACCCTTAACTTCTTGAAGATTGTTAACTAGAGTCATAATCTTTCTTCTAGCGTTAAGTTTCTTAGTACCGTCTTTGATAAGGGTTTTAGTAGTTTCTTTACCCTTACTATCAACAACCTTAACTTCGGTTTCTACGGTATCAGTATAGGTATTTACGGCAAGAGTAATAATTTTTGCTACGTATGAAGCAACTTCTTTTGCTCTTGCTTCGGTAGTTTCAATTTTGCCGTGCCATAAAAGTGCAGACGCTTGATTCTTTAATAATGCTATTCTTTGCGTTGCATTAACGCCTAATTTTCTTGCCATTTTTTAGTCCTCCTTGTCCTTCAAACTTAAACCGTATCCCTCTAACTTTAAGATTACTTCGTCAAGAGATTTCTTACCTAAGTTGCGGACTTTTAGCATATCGTCTTCGGTTTTTTCAATTAAATCTTTTACAGTATGAATATTTGCTCTCTTTAAGCAGTTGTACGAACGTACGGAAAGTTCCATATCTTCGATTGCTTTGTCAAGAATTTCATCAGCACGGGGACCAGGACCTGCTAATGTGTTCATATTGCCATATTCCGACAAGTTTACAAACAAATTGATTTGGTCTGATAAAATTTTACCCGATAAACTTACGATGTCTTTACCTGACATAGTACCGTTTGTCCATACTTCTAAAGTAAGTCTATCATAGTCAACGCTTTGTCCTACACGAGTAGCGGTAACGTTGTAACTTACTTTCTTTACGGGAGTATAAATACTGTCAATTGCGATTACGTCGATTACATCTGACTTGTGTTCATCAGCACCTTCGTAACCACGACCTCTACCAATGGTAAGTTCCATATCGATTTTTGCACCTTCGTCTACAGTGCAAATATAAAGGTCGGGATTTAAGATTTCAAGTTCTGCATCAGTTTCAATATCACCTGCTTTTACTACTGCAGGACCTTCTTTGTAAAGCTTAACAACCTTTGTGTAACTCTTATCTAAAACAGTGCTTTTGATTGCTACTTGTTTTAAGTTAAGAATTATTTCAGTAACGTCTTCTTTAATTCCCGTTACAGCAGAAAATTCGTGTTTGATACCGAGGTCTTCAGAAAATTTAATGTTTTGGATTGCTGCACCAGGTAATGCTGAAAGTAATACTCTTCTTAATGCGTTACCAAGCGTTAAACCAAAACCTTTTTCTAAAGGTTCTACGGTTACTTTTGCATAACTTTGTTCGCTGTTTTCTTCCACTGCTATTTTGGGCATTTCAATTTCTATCATAAGAAATATCCTCCTTTAATAGTTTCAATATAGACGTTACGGGAATTCGTGTAAAGGTGTGGAATTCCTTTATTTTCCCCCCGTAATCGTCCATTGAAAATTTTATTTTTTTATCTTATTTAATTATTTCGAGTATAATTCGACAATCATGTGTTCAGCAATGCTGATGTCGATATCTTCTCTAACAGGTAGTGCAATAATTTTGCCTTCTAAAGTTTCAGGGTTGAATTCTAACCATTTAGGCATTGCTCCAACCTTCATTTGCTTAATTTCAGCAAAATATTTATTGTCTTTCTTGTTTTCTTTAACAGCGATTACGTCGCCTACTTTTACACAATAAGAAGCGATATTTACGTTCTTACCATTTACGGTAAAGTGTGCGTGCGTTACCAACTGACGTGCTTGAGACCTAGAAGCACCAATTCCCATTCTGAAAATAACGTTATCAAGTCTTCTTTCTAATAATGATAACATGTTTTCACCGGTGATGCCTTTCATTCTATCAGCTTTTTCGTAGTATTTTCTGAATTGTCCTTCTAATACGCCGTAAATTCTCTTGCATTTTTGTTTTTCACGGAGTTGAAGACCGTATTCAGATACTTTCTTTCTTTGCATACCGTGTTGACCAGGAGCTACAGGTCTTCTTTCAAATGCGCAAGTACCCTTAAAGCATCTTTCGCCTTTTAAGAATAATTTAGCACCTTCACGTCTGCATAAACGACATTTAGATTCTGTATATTTAGCCATTTTTTATTCCTCCGTTATACTCTACGTTTTTTGGGCGGTCTGCAACCGTTGTGAGGAATGGGAGATACGTCTTGAATAAGAGTTACTTCCATATCACAGTTGGTAAGTGCTCTGATAGCAGATTCTCTACCAGCACCAGGACCTTTTACGTATACTTCTACTTGACGCATACCTTGGTCTCTTGCTACTTTGCCTGC
>JAFVOW010000129.1 GCA_017505625.1 Clostridia bacterium
ACAGAAGAAAGACTTATAAAATATAAGGAAGCAGGATTTAACTACTATAATCTTACCGAAGACTATATCGTACGTGATAATCCCGATAAAACCATATCTGACGAATATTACGGAGCGATTGATAGATGTAAGGCGTTAGGACTAAAAGTAATGCTTCGAACGATGAATAACGGCAGTATCGATTATTACGATAACGTTACCGACGAATTTATGAAAAAGGGTGTTGACGGTTATTATATGACCGACGAGCCAAGCCTAGTTCATAAAGATTGGTATTGTAAGCATTGTATGGACGATTATATAAAACTCGTTGACTATTACAATACATACGGTGGGGATTCGTTCTTCCATATCAATCTTTTACAAGATTACGGTATGCCGTTAGTACACGGAAGAGTGACAGCGCCAAACTATGAAGATTATTTGGATCACTATATCGAAAATATCTTAAAGAAAGTTAAGGGCGAAAAGAGTTTAGCAACCGACCATTATCCAATGGCAATAATGCAAGGTATAAGATGCGTTAAGCCTGCAGCAATTAGAGATTATTTTAGACTTGCTCAAAGGACTAAAAAACTCATTGAAGAAGGGCATGACGTTCGTACGGGATTTTGTATTCAATTAGTTTCAGATAAAGGCTTGCATTTAAGAAATATAACTAAATACGAAGAAGTATTATTCCAAGTAAACCTAGCATTAACTTTTGGCGCAAAACTTCTTGAATACTATATTTACGCAAACAAGGGATATGCTGAACCAGGCACTGCAATTTTATGCGATATGGAACAAACGGTTTATACCGAGTGTTACGATTTCGTTAAGAACTCAAACGCAGTTGCAAACGCACTAGCGCCTGACTATTTGCCATTTAATTGGGTACGAGCAAAAACTTACGTAGGAAAGGAATATCACGATAACGTAAACGGTCAAGCATACGCAATATGTAGAGAAAAGGTTGCTGACTCTTTGACGAACGTTTGTGAGGTTGAATGTTCAACAGATACGATAATATCAGAATTTGCTGACGGGGATAGAAGAGCGTATATGGTATTCAACTATTCTGAACCATTTATTGATTTAACTGACAAGGTGACTTTAACGATTACCGATGCAAAAAAGGTTAAGGTTATAATAGGTAGTGAAAAGAAAACTATGGACACCGTTGACGGAAAGATATCGTTATCTTTAACAGCAGGTCAAGCAGCGTTTATTATCGTTGAATAAAGTTATGTAAAAAAAGAAACCGTTTTACTGTTATTTTAGTAAAGCGGTTTTTTATATTTAAAAAAGTGATTGACAATTTAATAAAAGGATTTTATAATTAAACTATATCAAAAACAAGTGGAAAAATAAATGGAAAAATTTTACTTTTTAACACACGATAATACCGACGCTTACTTTAATTTGGCGTCCGAAGAATATTTGTTAAAACAAACGGATAAATATTATATCTATCTTTGGGTAAACGATAGGGCAGTTATCGTCGGCACAAACCAAAACGCCATACAAG
>JAFVOW010000130.1 GCA_017505625.1 Clostridia bacterium
CACAGTGATCCAGGGAGGTTTTTGTCAAACTTACGTAGTAGAATTAATCTCAAAACACCTAAATATTCCCTTTGAAAAAGTGAAAAAGGGTGGAGAAAATTCTCAACTTGTAAGGGGGAAAACAAAATGAAACACGAATACAATCTAGTTATCGTAGGTGGCGGTCCTGCAGGACTTGCGGCGGCGGTAAGTGCTTATGATAACGGTGAAAGAGATATATTAGTAATTGAACGTGAAGCACGTTCGGGTGGAATACTTAACCAATGTATCCACAACGGTTTTGGTTTGCACCGTTTTAAGCAAACGTTAACAGGGCCCGAATACGCCGGACGGTATAGAACGCTTGTGGAGAATAGAAGAATCACTGTTATGACGGAAACAACGGTTTTGTCAGTTTCCCCCGATAAGGTTGTAACCGCCATAAACAGAGACCAAGGTGTCTTTATCGTCCGTGCGAAAGCGGTGGTCTTGTCAATGGGATGCCGTGAACGTAGTCGTGGTGCTCTAGGTATAGCAGGTACACGTCCTGCTGGTATTTATTCGGCTGGAACAGCACAAAAATACGTTAATACTTTAGGATATCTTCCCGGTAAAAACGTAGTAATTTTAGGTTCGGGCGACATAGGTCTTATTATGGCAAGACGTATGACGCTAGAAGGTGCTAAAGTTCACGCCGTTTGTGAAATTATGCCGTATTCTAGTGGCTTAAAAAGAAATATCGTTCAGTGCCTAGACGACTTTGATATACCTTTGTACCTTAATCACACCATTACCGAGATTAAGGGAGAAGGTCGTGTAACCGGCGTTACTATTTCTCAAGTAGACCAAAATAAACAACCCATTAAAGGTACGGAAAAATATTTTGATTGTGATACCGTTTTGTTTTCAGTTGGTTTGATCCCTGAAAACGAACTCACCGAAGGTGCGGGTGTTCCTATATCACCGTTTACAAGGGGAGCTATAGTATACCAAGATAGACAAACGCAAATAGACGGTATTTTTGCTTGTGGCAACGTGCTACACGTTCACGATTTAGTAGATTTTGTTTCTGAAGAATCGGAAATCGCAGGAAAGTTTGCTAGCGATTACGTTAAAAACGGAAAAACGCTTCACGATACGGTAAACGTAGAAAGGGGTGCTAACGTGGGGTATGTAGTTCCACAAATGTTAGACAAAAATATTAATGGCGACGTTAAACTATTTTTTAGAGTTACTAACGAATACAAAAACGTTAAAATTACCTTAAAAGACGGAGACAAAGGCTTAAAAGAAATTAAAAAACTTTTCGTTACACCGGGTGAAATGCAAACGGTAATTATAAAGGAAAACGAGATTAAAGGGTTAAACAAAAATCTCGTCGTTAGCGTGGAGGTGTAGTATGCAAGAAAAAATTATTACTTGTACCGAGTGCCCTATGGGTTGTAGCGTTACTGTAACTTTAGACGGCGAAAGGGTAATAAACGTAGTAGGAAATACTTGTCCTAGGGGTAAAACTTATGCAATTAACGAAGTTTCTTGTCCTAGACGTGTCGTTACCACTACAGTTAAAACTGATAAAGGTAACCCGTTAGCAGTAAAAACCGACGGTTCTATAAAAAAATCGGAAATTTTTAACGTTATGAAAATCATAAACGGTATAACCGTTAAAACGCCTATAAAAATCGGCGACGTTATATACGAGAACATATCAGAAGATATAAATTTAGTAGCATCCGATGAAATAGAATAAAATATTAACTAGCAACAAAAAAGCCACGCTTTTAGATAAAGCGTGGCTTTGATTTTTAGTTGTGGTTTAAGGAGAAACTCTATTGATGTCTCTCGGGAACATAGTTGCTTCTCTAACGTTCTTAAATCCTAAAAGGTGCATGGTAAGTCTTTCTAGTCCAAGACCTAAACCACCGTGAGGGGGAGCACCGTATTTATGAAGCATCAAGTAGGTTTCAAATTCTTCGGGGTTCATACCGCATTTAATCATTTTTTCTACTTGTGCGTGGTAATCGTGAACACGTTGACCGCCCGACGTAATTTCTAAGCCCCTAAATAGTAGGTCAAAAGACAAGGTGTATTCGGGGTCGTTGGGGTCGTCCATAGTATAAAAAGGACGTTTTTTAGACGGATAGTGAGTAACGAAAATGAAATCACTATTAAATTCCGATTTAGCATACTTACCTAAAAGTGCTTCTTCTTCGGGGTCGAAGTCTTTCATATCCGACGGTTTATATTTATATTTTGTCATCAAGAGTTCTTTAGCGTCCATAAACTTGATGGTGGGAATTTCGGTGATTTCGGGAATATCAGCGTGTAGAAGTTCTACTTCTTCTGCATATTCCGTCTTTAATAGGTTCATTATATATTTTAACGCACCAGTTTCCATGTTCATGATGTCGGTGAAATCGTTTATAAAGCCCATTTCAAAGTCCATCGACGTATATTCGTTTAGGTGGCGTGAAGTGTCGTGGTGTTCTGCACGGAATACGGGTGCGATTTCAAATACTCTTTCAAACACACCGACTAAAGACTGTTTATATAACTGTGGAGATTGTGCTAGATATACTTGTTTGCCAAAGTAATCTAACTTAAATACGTTAGTACCACCCTCAGCGCCTGCGTAGTTAATCTTAGGCGAACGAATTTCAGTAAAGTTGTTTTTTAGTAAAAACTCTCTAAACCCTCTTGCAATACCTTCTTGTATTTTGAAGATTGCACGTTCTTTAGGGTTTCTCATAGAAACGGGACGAAGGTCTAAAACAGTGCTTAGTTGAATATTATCTAATTGTTTTTTGTTGATAACGATAGGTAATTGTTCTGCGGGAAGAGATAGAATTTCGATATTGTGAATTTGCAATTCAAAACGCTCTTTACCGTTTTTATCAAAACTACCAACTACTTTACCCGTAACTCTTACGCACGCTTCTTCTTTTAATCTTTCATCAAAGCGATAATCGGAAAATTCAGGGGCGTACACGCATTGAACAGTTTCTCTAGCCGTTCTTAAAATGACGAAAGAAAACCCCGTCATTTCTCTTATACGGTGAATATAACCTTTAATACTAACGATTTTTTCGTTGTAGTCTTTAAAGTCCTTAAATTCCACGTCAGTATTGATAATAGTTCCGTTAATCTTTTCCATAGATTTACTCCAAATAATTTATAACAATAATATAATATCACTTTTCTTGCTGTTAAATCAAGTGTTTAGCATAAAGTTTAGTTGAGTAAAAAATTTTTCCATTTAACGGGGCTGATTTTTTGTTGTATAAAATAAATTTTTGTGTTATTATAAATAAGATAAACTTTAACTTTGGAGGAAAAACTATGAAAATTGCCATTTCAGTTGAATCAACTAACGACTTGGGTAATAAGTTGCTTCGTGAATATGATATTAAAGTAATTCCTTATAAAATAGTACTTGGCGGAGAAATATATCAAGACGGCGATTTAACCGTTCAAGAAATGTTCGACTACGTTGATAAAAACAATACTCTTCCTAAAACCACTGCACTTAACGAATTTGAATATACCGAATATTTTGAAGAACTTAAAAAAGATTACGACGCAGTAGTACACATTTGTTTATCAAGTGGTCTTACATCGTCTTGTGGTAACGCAATGCGTGCGGGTAAAAACCTAGAAAACGTTTACGTTATCGACAGTAAAAGTTTGTCAACGGGTATAGGACATTTAGCACTTTATGCTAGAGAACTTGCAAACGAAGGACTATCGGCAGAAGAAATTTATGAAAAAGTAAACGCAAGAACGGATAAACTAGTAACGAGTTTCGTTGTAGAAAGACTAGATTATCTTTATAAAGGCGGTAGATGTAACAGTTTACAATTACTCGGTGCTAATATTTTCAAGATTCGTCCGAGAATTATCGTAACCAAAGAAGGTAAAATGGTTTCTGATAAAAAGTTCCGTGGTCCTATGGCTAGCGTAGTTGCTAAGTACTGCCAAGAAACCTTAGAAGAATTTAATACCCCCGACTTAAAGAGAGTGTTTATAACTTATACTACTGCAACTCCCGAAATGGTAGAAGCAGCAAGAACTGCAGTTAAAGCTGCGGGATTTAAGGAAATTTTAGAAACACACGCAGGTGGAACGATTGCAAGCCACTGTGGTGCACACACCATCGGTATCTTGTATTTTAACGACGGAAACGAACAATAATATAAAAAAGTAACCAAAAAACGCAAACTTTACTGCGTTTTTTGATTTTTATGCGTCAATTTAGTTGACAACGATACAAAAATTTTGTATTATAATAAGGCTTAAAGAAGAAGTAACCCTTCTCGCCGACGGAAAAGTTCGTTCGGCTCAATACTTAAAAAGGTGGCACACGCCATAGTTTTAATTAGTATTTTTCGGGTTATCTTTTTGTTTAAGGTAACCCGTTTTTTTATCCGCAACGTGCGGAAATATTATAAAGAGGTACAAAACCATTAAAAGGGAACATCAAATCAACGAAGAAATTCGTGACAGAGAAGTCCGTCTAATTGGTGAAGACGGCGAACAACTCGGTATCGTTTCTAGTAGAGAAGCACAAAATATCGCAGACGACAGGGGTTTAGATTTAGTTAAAATCTCTCCTAACGCAACTCCGCCCGTATGTAAGATAATGAACTACGGAAAATACGTGTTTGAACTTACCAAAAAGGCAAAAGAAGCAAAGAAAAACCAAAAAGTCGTAGAAATCAAAGAAGTTTGGCTTTCGATGACCATTGACGTTGGCGATTTAAACGTCAAGGCAAAACAAGCACAAAAGTTTTTGGCTTCAGGGAACAAGGTAAAAGTTTCTATAAGGATGCGTGGTCGTCAAATGGCACACTCGGAACTCGGCGTTGACGTTATGAAAAGGTTTTTCGAACTAGTTAAAGATTCGGGTACAATGGAAAAGCAACCGCTTATGGAAGGCAGAAACATTTGGATGATGCTTGCTCCTATTAAAGCGTAACTTAAAAATTTATAATTTACGGAGGGTACAAATATGCCTAAAATGAAAACTAAAAGTGCGGCAAAAAAACGTTTTAAAGTAACCGCAACGGGCAAAATCAAAAGAGCATGCTCGGGCAAGAACCACATTTTAACCAAGAAAGACAGAAAGAGAAAGAATAATCTCTGCGACGGTGCATACGTAGACGCTACGCAAGCAAAAACCGTAAAGACTCTTATTTACAATAAATAACGGAGGGAATGAATCATGCGTATTAAAAGAGCAGTAAACGCTGTTAAAAAGCGTAGAAAAATATTAAAACAAGCAAAGGGCTATTTCGGTGGAAGAAGCAAAAGATATAGAGTTGCTCGTGAAGCCGTAATGAAATCGGGGGTTTATTCCTTCGTTGGTAGAAAAGCTAAAAAACGTGATTTCCGTTCTTTATGGATTGCAAGAATTAACGCTGCTTGCCGTATGAACGGTTTATCATATAGCAAATTTATGTTCGGTCTTAAAAAGGCTGGCATTGAACTTAACAGAAAGGTACTCGCTGAAATCGCAGTATCTGACCCTAAGGCTTTCACTGCACTTACCGAACAAGCTAAGAAAAACTTAAAATAATTTATTGAACCTAAAGCCTATTTTTAATAAAAGTAGGCTTTATTCAAATTATTATGATAACTTCAAAACAAAACCAACTAATAAAAAAAATCCGTTCTCTCGGCAATAAAAAGTTTAGAGATATAGAAGGTCTTTACGTCGTAGAAGGCATAAAAATGGTAAACGAAGCCGTAAAACTTGGTCAAAAGATAGAGTATATCGTTTGTACTGAGTCGGCAAGGCTAATGTTGTCGGTTGAAAATAACGAAATTATTACCGTAACCGACGAAATATTCGATTACCTTTCTACTGAAGTAACTCCACAAGGTGCGTTAGCGGTTATTTGTAAACCTAACGTAAAACTTTCTTCGCCGACAGATAGTTGTCTTTTACTTGACGGTGTTTCAGACCCCGCTAACGTAGGTGCGATTATTAGAACGGCAGTGGCTTCTGGATATAAAGATTTATATCTAGTTAACTGTGCAGACGCTTATTCGCCTAAAGCAGTAAGGACAAGTATGAGTGGTATCTACGGTGTAAACGTTTACACCTTAACTCACGACGACGTGTTTAAGGTTATAAACCTACCTTTAGTCGTAGCCGATATGGGTGGCGAAAACGTTTTTGAGCTTAGTATAAACGAAAAGTTTTGTTTAGTTATAGGAAACGAAGCACACGGCGTAAGCGAAATTGTGCGAAAAAGAGCACAAAAAGTTATATCTATTCCGATGGAAAAGGGTATGGAAAGCTTAAACGCTAGCGTAAGTGCCGGCATACTAATGTATGCTTTGAAAAATAAGTTTTAAGGAGAAAAATTATGTCAGGACATAGTCATGCTGCCAATATTGCGGCTAAAAAAGCAAAAACCGACGCCGCTAAAGGTAAAATTTTTACAAAAATAGGTAGAGAAATTGCAGTTGCTGCAAAATCTAACCCCGACCCCGATACAAACAGTAAACTTGCCGATGCTATTGCTAAAGCAAAATCGGTTAATATGCCTAACGACAATATTAAAAGATGTATTGCTAAGGCTTCTGGCGAACTTTCGGGCGACAACTACGAAGAACTAACTTACGAAGGATACGGTCCTGCAGGTAGTGCAGTTATTATCAAAGCACTTACCGACAACAAAAACCGTACCGTAGACTACGTTAGAACTGCTATGAGAAAACACGGTGGTTCTTTAGGTAACGCAGGTTGCGTATCGTTCACGTTTACCACTTTAGGTGAAATCGTAATCGAACGTACTCCCGATTTAAGCGAAGATACCGTTATGGAATACGCTTTAGACGCAGGTGCTGACGACGTTATTACCGAAGACGATGCTTACGTTGTTCACTGCGCAGTTGCTGATTTTTCTTCGGTAAGAAAATATTTAGAATCTAAATCGTTAAACTTCTTTAGTGCGGAAATTACTATGGTTTCTTCTAATATGATAACCTTAGAAGGCGACGACCTTGCTAAGTTTAAGCGTTTAGTAGATGCTTTAGAAGATTTAGACGACGTTCAAAACGTTTACCACAACGTAGACCTTCCCGAAGAAGACGAAGAATAAAATTTATATTTGATGAATAAAATTACCTTATTTGCCAATACTTTTTGTATCGGTTGGTAAGGTAGTTTTTTATTTTGGAATTACCGTTTGTTACTGCCGTTAAAATATTTCATAACTTTACGGCAGAAAGCGGTAAATTTATGAGAAACTTTAGGGCGTAAAATAGCGCCCTTTTGTTTTGATTATAAAAATTTTTATAAATTATGTATTTTAAAGTTTTTTTTAAGTGTTTTTGTGATACAATAAGCGTAAGGAGAAAAAAATGAAAAAATTTTCTAAAATACCTACCGTATTTATTTTAACTTTAATCTTAACGTTTTCGTTATCGGCTTGTACTTTTATTATACCCGACGACAGTTTTACCCCGAGTATAGGACCGCAATCACCAGCAACTAATCTTAACGTTAGCATAAAAGAACAACCTACCGAAACTAGAGAAATGCTTACTTTAGAACAAGCAAACGCTAAAGTAGAAAGAAGTATAGTTGCAATAGAAACGACAAGTGGTTCGGGCGCAGGCGTTATTATAGACGTCGACGTAGAAAACGTTAGCGACGATAACATTATATATGTAGTTACTTGCCACCACGTAATTTCAGGTAAGGGAGATATCTCAGTATATATTCCCGACACAGAGAACCCTGATAATTACACTAACCCCGATTATATTTTCACGGGCACGATAGGTGGTTTAATATCAGAAAATCAAGATAAAGCAGTAACCTTAGTGGGAAGCGATTTTAAGTCTGATATAGGAGTAATCAAAATAAATTTATCTAAACCTGCAAAATCGGGCAAAGTTTTATCAGTAAGTAAAATCGTTAAGGCAGTTATTCCAGCAAGCAATTACAAAGTAACCCAAGGCGAAACGGTTTTTGCTATCGGTAATCCTACGGGTGGACTTCCCGGTTGGTTATGTTCGGGAATCGTTGCATCACTAGAAAACTCTATACCCGTAAGTGATATCGGTAATATGAAACTAATGGGTATTTCAGCACCGACTAACCCCGGAAATTCGGGTGGTGGACTTTTCAATATGTACGGCGAACTTATCGGCATAACTAACGCAGGTAATACGGCGTACGATGCAATTAACTTTGCAATTCCCTTGTATACTTCAGATAAAGACGTTGACGGCGAAATTGACAACGGCGTAGTTAATATGATAACGAAACTCGTTGGCAGTGCAACTGCATCCAATTACGGATATATTCAAGGAAGAAAAGTAATGCTAGGTATAACCGTTGCAAAAGGCGTTACTAACGACCAAAAAGAGGTAACCTATATCTATGACGTGGTAGAAGGTGGCATAGCATCGGTTGCAGGTATTAAGAAAAACGACGTAATCGTAGGTGTAAAGGTGAACGACGTTAATCAAATTGACGTAGATACTTACGAAGAAATTAACCAAACTTTAGGCGCATTAAAAATAGGTGATAAGGTAACCTTAAAAGTACAAAGAACAGGTGCGTTAAACCAAGTTCATACCTACGAAATTAGTATGAATATAACTCAGTTCCATTTCTGCGACACGGGACTATAAAATTAAAAGACAAACAAAAAAAGACCTTTGAAGATTTTCAAAGGTCTTTTTTAATTTTAAGTAGTTAACTTATTATTTGCATTCGTCTGCTTTTCCAGCACAACCTAAAACGTTTCTAAGTTTGTGTCTAACGATTTCTTTGATGTTAGCACGTGCGGGTTTTAAGTATTCTCTGGGGTCGAACTTGTCGGGATGTTCGTTGAAGAATTTTCTAACGGTACCCGTCATAGCAAGACGTAAGTCAGAGTCGATGTTGATTTTGCAAACTGAAAGTTTAGCAGCATCTCTTAGTTGTGCTTCGGGAACACCGATAGCGTTGGGCATTTTACCGCCGTTTTCGTTTACCATTTTAACGTATTCTTGGGGAACTGAAGAAGAACCGTGTAATACGATTGGGAAACCGGGAAGTTTTTTGCTAACTTCTTCTAAAATATCAAAACGTAGGGGCGGGGGAACTAATACGCCTTCTTCGTTTACAGTACATTGTGCGGGAGTAAACTTATAAGCACCGTGAGAAGTACCGATAGCAATTGCAAGTGAGTCAACGCCAGTTCTTTCTACAAATTCGATAACTTCTTCAGGTTTAGTGTAAGATTCTTTACCAGATTCAACAACTACTTCGTCTTCGATACCAGCAAGCGTTCCAAGTTCGCCTTCTACGGTAACGCCACGTTCGTGTGCGTAGTCAACAACTTTTTTAGTTAAAGCGATGTTTTCTTCAAAAGGAAGATGAGAACCGTCTATCATAACCGAAGTAAAACCGCCGTCGATACATGCTTTGCAAGTTTCGAAATCGGGACCGTGGTCTAAGTGTAATACAATCGGAATTTCAGGACATTCTTTAACAGCCGCTTCTACGAGTTTTACAAGATAGGTGTGGTTAGCGTATGCTCTTGCACCCTTACTAACTTGTAAAATTACGGGAGCGTTTTCTTCCTTGCACGCTTCGGTGATGCCTTGAACGATTTCCATGTTGTTTACGTTGAAAGCACCGATAGCATAACCGTTTTTGTATGCTTGTTCAAACATTTTCTTTGAATTTACTAATGGCATATTTTTGCCCTCCATAAAAGTTTCTAAACAATCATTATTATAATGTTTTTTTATGATTATGGCAAATAAAAATAGGTTTTTATTGAAAATATTTTTACTTTTTGTAAAAAAAGTGTATAATGTATTCAAAACCTTAGGGGGTAATTGATATGCAAGACTTAAGAATTAACAAACTTGCCTACAACTTAGTAAATTATTCGTGTGCCTTAAAAAAAGGCGAAAAGGTATTAATCGAAGCAAAAGGCATAGATTATATGCTAGTTAACGCACTTATTAAAGAAGTGTATAAAGTAGGGGCGTTTCCTTTTGTAGAAATGTTCGACAATAGGGTTTCTCGCGAACTACTGCTTGGCGAAACTGAGGAATACGCTAAACTTAAAGCAAAATACGCTACCTATCGCATGGCTGATATGGACGCTTATATCGGTATTCGTGGCGGGGAAAACTGTAACGAAAACTCCGACGTTCCAGAAGACAAATTACAAATAGAAAGTAAGTTCTATTCTAATCCTGTTCACATGGAAATAAGAGTGAAAAAAACTAAGTGGGTAGTTTTAAGATATCCTAATCAAGGTATGGCACAGTCGGCTGGTATGAGTACCGACGCTTTTGAAGACTTTTACTTTAACGTTTGCAATTTAGATTATTCTAAAATGGATAAAGCGATGGACGCCTTAAAGAAAAGATTAGATAACGGCGATAAAGTGAGAATAGTAGGACCTAACACTGATATATCTTTCTCTATTAAAGGTATAGGCAGTAAAAAATGTTCGGGACACTGCAATATTCCTGACGGCGAAATATATACTGCCCCCGTTAAAAACAGCGTAAACGGAATTATTACTTATAACGCTCCTTCTGTTGAAAACGGATTTACCTTTGAAAACGTATGCCTAAAATTTAAAGACGGTAAAATTATAGAAGCAACTGCTAACGATACTAAAAAAGTTAACGCTATATTCGACACCGATGAAGGTGCAAGATACGTGGGCGAGTTTGCTTTCGGTGTTAACCCATACATTACTAAACCTATGGGCGATATCTTGTTTGATGAAAAGATTTCAGGCTCTATCCATTTTACACCGGGAAGTTGCTATGACGACTGCGATAATGGTAATCAGTCTTCAGTACATTGGGACTTAGTATTAATTCAAACCAAAGAATACGGTGGTGGAGAAATCTATTTAGACGGCGAACTCATTAGAAAAGACGGTTTATTCGTTCCCGACGACCTAAAAGTATTAAACCCCGAAAATTTAAAATAGTATAAAACTAAATAAAATTGCCAGTAAAATTTAAAATTTTAAAATACGGCTGTAAAATGTTTGACTAAAAAAATACAAAAAGTTATAATAAATAGGAAAAAATTAGAAAAAATCATTTCTGGAGGACATAACCATGTCAAAAGTAACAAAAGTTGCAATTAACGGTTTCGGCCGTATCGGTCGTCTTGCTTTCCGTCAAATGTTCGGTGCAGAAGGCTATGAAGTAGTTGCTATCAACGACTTAACCAGCCCCAAAATGCTCGCACACTTATTAAAGTACGACACAATGCAAGGTAACTATGCTCGTGACCATCAAGTAGACTTTGCAGAAGCTGTATTAAACGAAGACGGTTCTGTTAAAGAAAACGGTTACATCGTAGTTGACGGCAAGAAGATTATCATTTACGCTATGGCAAAAGCTAACGAACTTCCTTGGGGAAAACTTGGCGTAGACGTAGTACTTGAATGTACAGGTTTTTATACCAGCAAAGCTAAAGCACAAGCACACATCGATGCTGGCGCTAAGAACGTAGTTATTTCTGCTCCTGCAGGTAACGACCTTCCCACTATCGTTTACAACGTAAACCACAACACCTTAACCAAAGACGACCACATTATTTCGGCTGCATCTTGCACCACTAACTGTCTTGCTCCTATGGCTAAGGCTCTTAACGACCTTGCTCCTATCGAAGCAGGTATCATGACCACCGTTCACGCTTACACCGGCGACCAAATGATTCTTGATGGTCCTCAACGTAAAGGCGACTTACGTCGTTCTAGAGCAGGTGCTATGAACATCGTTCCCAACAGCACTGGTGCTGCTAAAGCAATCGGTTTAGTTATCCCTGAACTTAACGGCAAGCTAATCGGTTCTGCACAACGTGTTCCCACTGCTACCGGTTCTACCACCATCTTAGTTGCAGTTGTAAGTAAAGCTGTTACCAAAGACGAAGTTAACGCTGCTATGAAAGCTGCTGCTAACGAATCTTTCGGTTACAACACCGACGAAATCGTTTCTTCTGACGTTATTGGTATGAGATATGGTTCGTTATTCGATGCTACTCAAACTATGGTTATCCCCATGGCTGACGGCAAAACTCAAGTACAAGTTGTTTCTTGGTACGATAACGAAAACTCTTACACCAGCCAAATGGTAAGAACTATCAAATACTTCTCTGAAATTAAGTAATTGATAAATAAAATCAAAATAAAACAGCAAGTCTCTAGGCTTGCTGTTTTTTTATTTTTAAATTTTTAGATAATTAACATTTGATTATGATTTTTGTTATCTTCAGTAATTAAATTATATAAATCAGTAGAAAGTTCATCTAAATGATAACACCTTAAAGCTGTTTTCTTTAAGGACAGAGTATCACTTTTTCTAGTGATTAAGGGAATTTTAGACGTTGCCGATACTAACGACAATAAATCAGCGCTTTTTTCGTTCATCGCTAGAACTTTAGCGTACATCGGTGTTTTTAGGCACTCGTATACTAACTCTTTAGTAATGCCTAATAAGTTTGCGTTTATAATTCTTCTAATGCGGGTTTCAGTGTAACGTTTAGTAGTTACCTTGTCAACTAAAGCGCCTAAGTTTAAGTTGCCTTTAGCAAGAGCTTTTATGCGATTTTCTAACCCCTCGGTGCAATCGGGACATTGTTCTATTTGTTCGGCGGTTTTCGTAATAATACTTGCTACCGCTAATTTTTCGTAAGAATAAGGGTAATCTTTAAGGTCAGTGAATACAAAATTCGGTAGGTTTTTCTTTAGTTTTTTTGTTGCCCCCGATTTTATAATTTGTCGAATGCTCGTTGCACTAGTTATACCCTTTTTTAGCGTTTTATCGTTATGGTCACCCGTTCTTAGCATAGGCGCAATTTCAGTAGGGGAATTAAGACTTAAAAGTGCTTTGGTGTATTCCAGTCCTAAAATGTTGTTTGGTTTTGAAATCAAATTTTCATCAAACTCGCCGTATAACGCTTGTACGGTATTAAATTTTGCTTTAGCAAGCGATACTCCCGTTTCAAGATGTTCTTTTAGAAGTTTTTTAAACTCTTTGCTTTCGTTGTTTAAGGCTGTGGCAAGACTAAGGTAGTCTTCAGCCGTTCCACTTTCTACGCCAAAACATAGGTTTTCGCATACGCCTATCGAGTCGATAATAGAAACTGCACCTTTTGCGAAAACTTCTGCGTTAGAAGTCGCAAAAACGGTGGGGAGTTCTATAACCATATCAGCACCAGCGAGTATTGCGTGTCTTGCACGAGTAAATTTATCTAAAACAGCGGGTTCTCCACGTTGAGTAAAGTTGCCACTCATAACGGCTATGATTTTATCGGCACCTAGAACGTTCTTAATATAATTAAGGTGCTTAGCGTGTCCCAAGTGAAAGGGATTATATTCAACAATACAAGCACAAATTTTCATAAAAGTTGTAAAAACCTCAAATATTTATTTACTTTTTTTTGTAAATGGTGTAAAATATATCAGTCAAATATATTAGTTATATATATTTTACACTATTTTTTGAAAAATACAAAGCGTTTTTAATAAACGAAAGGAGTAAAACCAATGTCTAAAATTTTAGAAAACATTAAGGCACAAGCAAAACTCTTAAATAAGCGTATAGTTTTGCCTGAAGGCGAAGATTCAAGGGTAGTAGTTGCGGCTTCCGAAACCGTTAAAGAAGGCTTTGCAAGAGTCGTTCTTTTAGGTAACCCCGAAGAAATTGCTAAAGCAAACCCCACCGTAGACCTTAACGGTATAGAAATTATTGACCCCGTAACCTATGACAAAACCGTTACTTATGCTGAAATGCTTTACAAAGCAAGAGAAGGCAAAATTAACAAAAAAACGGGTCTTCCCGAATATGCTGACGTTGACGCTGCTAAAGCATCTATCTTAAAAGATTATACTATGTACGCTGCATTAATGCTTAAGGCTGGCGACGTAGACGGTTTAGTTTCAGGTGCTTGCCACTCTACTGCAAACACTTTAAGACCTGGTTTACAAGTAATTAAAACTGCTCCTGGTATCAATACAGTATCATCAAGTTTCATTATGATTGCACCAGATGGCGAAAACAAATATAATCCCGACGGAGTTTGCGTGTTTGCTGACTGTGCAATTAACATCGAACCCGATGCACAACAAATTGCAGATATTGCTATTTCTTCAGCAGAAACCGCTAAAAATATCGCTTTAATCGAACCGAGAGTTGCTATGCTTTCTTTCTCTACTAAAGGTTCTGGTAACGACGACAAGTTCTTTAAGTCAGTACCCAAAATGCAAGAAGCAACACGTCTTGCTAAGGAAGCTCGTCCCGACATTATTTTAGACGGTGAATTCCAATTCGACGCTGCAGTTGCTCCCGAAGTAGGTAAGTTAAAAGCACCCGATTCTAAGGTTGCAGGTAACGCTAACGTATTTATTTTCCCCAATATCAACGCTGGTAACATTGGTTATAAAATTGCTCAACGATTTGGTGGATATATGGCACTCGGCCCGATTTGTCAAGGTTTTGCTAAACCTATAAACGACTTATCTAGAGGTTGTTCATCTGATGACGTTATCGCAGTAATCGCTATTACAGCACTTCAAGCACAATAAGGAGAATAAAAAATGAAAATTTTAGTTATAAACGCAGGTAGTTCATCGTTAAAATATCAACTTATTGATATGGCTGATGAAAGTGTAATTTTAAAAGGTCTTTGTGAACGTATCACTGCTACGGGCGGTATATTAACACAAAAAACTTTCGACGGTAGGCAAGTAGTTATCAAACAAGATATGCCTACCCATAAAGAAGCAATGGAACTTGTTCTTAAGGCAATGGTAGACCCCGTAAACGGTGGTATTAAATCAGTTGACGAAGTAAGTGCAGTAGGGCACAGAGTACTTCACTCGGCTGAAGATTTCAAGACTTCAGTAGTAATCGACGAAGAAGTTATTAAAACTTGCGAAAAGAACGCTCCGTTCGGACCTTTACATATGCCCGCTAACATCGCTTGCATAAAGAGTTGTAGAGAAGTTATGCCTTCAGTTCCTATGGTAGCAGTTTTCGATACTACTTTCCACTCTACTATGCCTGCTAAAGCATATATGTACGCTATTCCTTACGAAGTGTACGACGAATATAAAATTAGAAAATACGGTTTCCACGGTACTTCTCATAAGTTCGTATCAGAAGAAACTGCTAAACTTATCGGTAAAGATTCAAAAATCGTTATTTGCCACTTAGGTAACGGTTCTTCGATTTCAGCTGTTAAAAACGGTAAATGCCAAGACACTTCAATGGGCTTTACACCTTTAGAAGGTTTAGTAATGGGAACCCGTTCGGGCGATATCGACCCTGCAGCAGTAGATTATATGTCGGAAAAACTCGGCTTAACTTCTTCTGAGGCAGTTAACTACTTAAACAAAAAATGTGGTGTTTTAGGTGTTAGTGGTGTTTCTAGTGACTTACGTGACTTAGAAGCAGCAGTTAAAGAAGGCAACGAAAAGGCGTTACTTGCTCTTGAAATGCTAGGCTATAGAGTAAGAAAATACGTTGGTAGTTACATCGCAGTTCTCGGTGGCGTAGACGCAGTAGTATTCACGGGTGGTATCGGTGAACATTCTCCGAGAATCCGTCGTATGGTTATGGAAGATATGGAATTCTGTGGTGCTAAGTTCGACGATGAGAAAAATAAAGCTTACGATTCAGGTATCGGTTACTTAAATACCGACGACTCAAAAGTAAAGATTATCGTTCTTCCCACCAACGAAGAACTCTCTATCGCTAGAGAAACTAAAGAATTAACGGAAAATTTATAATATTTGACAGTTGTTTTTAAGTAAATTTGACTAAAATTTGTTGACAACTATATTCAAATGTTATATACTTGTTAGGCTATTAAATTGAGATTATTATGATTATTGATTTAAGAACGCTTAAAAGAAGCGGTAAAGACCAAACTCAGTTCTTCTTTGAGTATCAACCCGAAGCTGAATTATGTAATATTCCGTCAGCCGTAATTGAAAGTCCTATAAAGGTAACGGGTACGGTAGACTTAACGGGTGAACATAGCGCATACGTTGAAGGCGAAATTGCTTTCACAATTTCAGGCGAGTGTACGAGATGCTTAAAACCTGCTTGTCAGCAAGTAGTTGCTACGTTTTCTGAACAGGTAGAACAAAATAACGAGTATGGTTATTCGCTAGTAAACGATAAAATCAATTTAGTCGAAATCGCCCATGAAGCAATACTTCTAAATATGCCGGTCAATTTATTGTGCCGTGAAGATTGTAAAGGAATTTGCCTTAATTGTGGCGTAAACTTAAACGACGACGATTGCAAATGTAAAAATAAATAGGAAGGTAAATAAAGATGGCAGTACAAAAAAGTATAAATCTCAAAGCAAAACTAGTATGAGATTTGCTCAATGGAAGAACAGTTTAAAAACTCCCAACCTTGTAGAATGCCCCCAATGTCACGAATATAAAACTTCTCATAGGGTTTGTGCTAACTGCGGTTATTACGATGGCACTCAGGTTGTAGACACTACCAAAAACGAAAAGAAAGACTAATTTTTTCGTTTAGATTTTATTTGTCTTTTTAAAATTTGTTTTTAAAACTGAAAACGCTTGCGTCTAAAATTAGACACAAGCGTTCTTTTGTTTTAAATTTTTTAGTTAAATATTTGGCGGTACTTTGTGGGCGAGTACGACGTAATTTTTTTGAAACTCTTAGTAAAATAACTTTGCGAATCAAAACATAATTGCTCTGATATTTCAGTAATTGATAACCTAGTCGTGCGTAAAAGTTGCTTAGCACGCTCGATTTTCAGTTTAATAAAACAACTAGAAATAGTAGTACCCGTTTGTTCTTTAAAAGTCTTAAACAAATACGACTTGGAATAGTTAAGTTCTTCGGCAATGTCGTCAATTTTAATGCGTTTATGAACGTTTTTGGTTAAAATTGCCATAATATTTTTAGACATTTCACCGTTTTGATATGTGGGTAAAAATATAGAGTTTTCACCATCTTGTTCAGTTTCGTCACGCAAAATGTTTATTAAAAGCAACTCTAAATGATTTTTTATAAGTTGCAATCCGCCTAACGTAGGCTTTTCTTTTATGGGAAGTTTTTTTGTTTCGGGATTAGAAACAGGTATATCGAAAGTGCGTTTACTTTCATTTACTATGGAATACAAATACTTTATGTTTTCAGGGTGTATCTTTAACACTTTATCAGCAAAGAAATTCATTGCTTCGCTTTTACACTCAAAAGAAACGACAATCAAATCAGGAGCGTTAATTCCGTCAGCCAATACGTAGTGATTTTCGTTAGGTTTATGGAAAATCATTTCACCAGGGTTTATGGTAATATGCTTTATACCGTTATAGCAAATAACGGGATTTTTTTCAGCGTACGCAAATTCCCAAAAATCATGAGATTCTATCTGACTTTTGAAATTTTTGTCAAACTTAAAATGGTGAACTGTAACAATTTTATTAACCTTTAAAAGGTTTTCTATCTTATATTTATAGTATTTCATAAAAAAATCATATCAAAAACATAGAAAAATGTCAAATAATTTCAAAATTTCATATTATATTATTTTACATATTTTGAAAATTAAAAAACATTGTCTTTTTCGCTTAAAAGTTATACAATGTACTATATAAAATACAAGGAGAAGTATTATGAGAATTTTAGCAGTAGGATGTCATCCTGACGACATAGAAATTGCATGCGCAGGAACACTAGCAAAATGTGTAAAACGTGGCGATACGGTAATTACTTGTCACGCTTCAAGTGGCGATTTAGGTCACGTTATTATTCCTCCGGAAGAATTAAAGAAAATTCGTGCTGAGGAAGCGAGAAGTGCGGGTAAACTTGCGGGTATAGAAGTTATAACTGCAGGATTTAACGATTTAGATATTTACGATAACAACAAAAAAGCAAGAGATATGATGGTGGACGTAATCAAGTACGCTAAGCCTGATATGATTATCACGCACGACCCCAACGATTATATGCCTGACCACACTGCAGTATCACGACTTGTGTTTGATGCAAGTTTTACTGCGACCTTACCTAATTATAAAAGTAAAATAGCAGACCCTGCTAAGCTTGTTCCGATATATTATATGGACACGCTAGCCGGCGTAAATTTTAACCCAACGGAATTTGTTGACATAACCGATGAAATAGACTTAAAACTAGAAATGTTAGAGTGCCATAAATCACAGTTAGAATGGATGAGAGAACACGACCATATAGATTTTGCCGATATGGTAAGAACTTGTTCACGCTATCGTGGATATCAGTGTGGTGCTGACTATGCCGAAGGGTTTAGACAATGTCAAGTATATTTAAAAGGAACGACTAAAAGATTGCTTCCTTAATTTATAAATGTTTATTAAAAGGAGAATTATTATGAAATGGTGTATTATTGGCGCAGGTGGTATAGCAGATAGACGTACGATTCCCGCACTAAAAAAGGATGCTAGTAATGAACTAGTAGCAGTAATGGACAAAAATGTCGAAACTGCTAAACTGATTGGAGAAAAGTATGGTGTAAAGTATTACACTGACCCCGACCAAATGTTAAGCGAAGTAGAATGTGATGCAGTTTACATTGGTACTCCCGTTGCTTGCCATTATGACCAAGCAATGACTGTGCTAAAACACGATAGACACTTATTTATAGAAAAACCCCTTGCTATAGATTCTAAAACGTCTAAAAAAATCGTAGAGGCGTATAAAGCAAAAGGAAAACTTATAACCGTTGGCTATATGATGAAGTATCACAACCTTCACAAAAAAGCCAAAGAAATAATTGCCTTAGACGGTATAGGTAAGGTCGTTGACGTAAGAGCGCAATTTTCTTGCTGGTATCCAGACATTAAAGGCGCTTGGAGACAAAACAAAAAACTCGGTGGCGGTGGCGCTTTAATGGACTTAAGCGTTCACTGTATTGAACTTATAGAAGATATTCTAGAAGATGAAATAGAACTAGTAAAAAGTTTCTATTCTACTAGGACGTTCTCGTACGAGGTAGAAGATAGCGGTGTGTTTATCTTCAAAACAAAGGGTGGGGTGTTAGGTCATATTGACTGTAACTTTAATATACCTGACAACGCTTCAGAATCTAAACTAGAAATTTATGGCGAAAAAGGTTACGCTATATGTAAAGGAACTCTAGGTCAAGAAGAAAAGGGAAAACTATACCACCTTTATTCACCGCAAGGCGACTATTCGGCAAAACAAGAACGTGTAACCGATAAACCTACTGAATACGACGGAGAAAACTCAGATTTATATTTGAAACAACTTCAAGTGTTTGTAAATCAAGTAAAGTCTGGAAAGCTAAATTATTTCTATGCTGACCGTGCAGTTCAAGTACAAAAAATAATAGATAAAATTTATAAAGAAAAGCAAAAATAGAAAACATAAACAATAAAGACTAGCGAAAATTATTCGCTAGTCTTTTGTTTTTGGTTGTTTTTTATGATAATTCGTATTTGCCTTGATATAAATTAGTGTAAGGTTTTTTGTGTTTATGCGCATAAAGTAAAGCCTTATAAGCACCACCATAATGAGTATGCACATAACCAAAAACATAGTCAGCTTGTTTTGCCATCCATTCGTTTCTTTTTAGTATTGCAAACCTTTTGGGTACGTGTTCTATTTCGGGATAAATAATCATATCAAATGATTTATTTATAATATCTTTTCTATTATCTAACCAACTACCCAAATACGGAGTAATGAATATAAGTTTTGCATTTGTATGAATTTCTTTATATTTTTTTGCACAATGAAATGCAAAACCGTTAAAAGCACCATAACCACCTAGATAAAAATCAACTTGATTACTTTGAGCAACGTCCTCTATAAGTTTAAGCAACCGTTCTTCGTCCTCAAAGCTACTTGTATAATTTGAATGACCAAAAAAAGTGATAATCATTTTTCATTCCTTGTGTAAGTATACATTCGTATTATACCAAAGAAAAGGGGAAAAAGCAACCAATAGGGAAGAGTGCATTCCTATATTTTTCTTTTAAAAGAATATAATAAATACGGAAGTGTTCTTCCGTACGTATTCTTTCGGGGGTATATTGTGAGTGTAAATGATGCCGTAGCAAAAAGAGTAATCGGCTTGCTTGCAGAAAAGAAAATGACTCAATATCGTTTAGAACAACTCTCAGGTATTCAGCATGGACATATGCAATGGATTATGAGTGGTAAAAGTAAAACAGTAACCTTATCGACTGTTTTGCGTTTAGCGAACGGGTTTGGAATGACGGTAGTTGAGTTCTTAAATAACGATATGTTTCTTTATGAAAATCTTGACGTTGAATAAAATACTATATAGCATTAGTTAAAACACAAAGCCCCGACTTTTAATAGGTCGGGGCTTAAATTTTTTAATCAATTTTCATACCGTAAATTTTTGTTCTTGTTCTGGGAAGTGCCGTTTCAAGGTTTCCCATAGGTTTATATGCGTTTCTATAATCGTGCATATCGCAAAACTCTTTAAGTTCAGTCCTTATACGCTCAAAATTACGCTGTTCAACGCCACTTAAAACTTCTACGTAAGAATTAGCGCCAAAACCTGCACACCCACAGTTTTCTAAAAGTTTAGCATAATGTTCTAAACAAAACCCCTTAGTCCCGATAAGCGTTTTATAAAACTCTTTTTCACGTATAAACATTTGTGCTACGGTTTTGTAGTACTTGTTCATACTTTTTTCAACTAGTTCACAAACGGCACAAGTGCAAGTGCCTTTAAGTATGTCTTTAGCAAGTTTTTTTGCTTGACCTTTTTTAGTAATCGTTTTAGTTAAATTTTGGGTTTTTTCTAGCCTTGTACCCACTTGAAGTGCAAGCGATAATTTGTTTTGGCGAGAAAATAACATATCGAAATGTTTTGCACAAAACCCTACCATTCCAACACGAATTCTTGTATTGTCTTCCATCACGGCGTCGTTTAAGAACTCGGTTAAGAATTGTTCTTCAACTATTTTTTTAATTTCACACAAAGGGCATTCGGTGGAATTTTTGAAAGTTTCCCAAATAAGCCCCGTATCAATATGGTAATTCATAAATTTATTATAGCAAATGCGATAAAAATTTTCAACTATAACTTGATAAAAATAGTACAATATGATAAAATTACCGTCAAGGAGAAAAATTATGTTTTGTTCTAAAATTGATTTATACGAATGCTTTAACGTTAAACGTCCAGAAAATGCAAGTGGTTATTTAAATACCTATATTCATGAAAAAAGCACTTTCGTAGAAGATAGAATCCGTCCTGCAATGCTAGTAATTCCAGGTGGTGGGTATGCCCAC
>JAFVOW010000131.1 GCA_017505625.1 Clostridia bacterium
AACAAGCATATTTGGTAGTAAGAGCGTTCAGCCACCGGCTTCGCTTGGGCAGAATTACTTTAGAGAAGAACGCTAATCGTGTTTATTTTAACAATTAATTAAATGAAAAACTAAAAGGCTCTACGAAAATTCGTAGAGCCTTTTTGGTACACCCGACGAGAGTCGAACTCATATTATTGCCGTCGGAGGGCAACGTTCTATCCAGTTAAACTACGGGTGTAAAAATTTGCCACCGCGGTATGCGGTGGCATTACATTTTGTTTATTCTTCGGTAATTTTATTAACGGTAACTTTTATTTGCAATACTCTTTTTACCGTGGATTTCATAACGTCGATTTTTAAGTTCTTATATTCGAAAGTTTTTCCTGCAACGGGTATTTCGCCCAAGAATTCGGTAACGAAACCGCTAACCGTATTAGCATCAAACGATTCGTCGTCTTCTTTCATATCGAAAAATTCAAACATTTCCTTTAGGTTAGAATTTCCGTCTACCAAATAAACGTTTTCGCCGTTAGGTTTAATATGGGTTTCTTCTTGGTCGTGTTCGTCCCAAATCTCACCAACTAATTCTTCTAGGATATCTTCTAGGGTAACAAGCCCCAAAGTACCGCCGTATTCGTCTGTAACGACTGCGATATGTATCCTTTTCTTTTGAAGAATTTTAAGTAGTTTAGAAATTTTAGCGTGCTCTGTTGTATAGTAAGCGTTTTGCATAACGCCATCTAAACTCTTTTTGCCGGATAGGTAAGCGTTAAAGAAATCTTTTTCGTGTATAGTGCCTATAATGGTATCTATACTATTTTTGTACACTAAAAGTCTAGAATATCCTTCTTTTTCGAAAACGGTACGAATTTCTTCCATAGAAGATTCTACGTTAACCGCAATAATATTAACCCTAGGCACTAAAATATCGCCAACTTCTAAATCGTCGAATTCTATAACGGAGCGAATAAGGTTTGTCTCTTCAGTTTTAATAGTTCCGTCTTCTTCGGCTTCTTCTACCATAGTAAGAATCTCTTCTTCTGTAATAGTGTCGTCGCTTTTAAGCCTAAATATTTTTATTATTAACCATCTCCAACCGCTAAACAAAAGATTTAGTGGGAAAAATAAGTAATAAACGATAATTATAACGGGGTAAAAAGACATAGCGGTTTTTTCAGGACGAATTTTTGCAATAAGTTTAGGTGTAATTTCCCCAAAAATTAATACCGATACAGTCATTACAACGGTAGAAACGATATTTGCAACAGCAACGTCGCTCGTAATGATTTTTACAAACAACGTTGTGGCAATGGTTGTCGCAGCAATGTTTACAAGGTTGTTACCTATAAGTATAGTGCTTATAAGTCTGTCGTACTTTTCTTCGGCAAGACGTAAAACTTTTTCTGCGCGTTTATTCGTGTTAGATAAAGAACGAAGTTTTATTTTGTTTGCGCAAGAGAATGCTGTTTCTGTAGCGGAAAAGAACCCCGAGAAAAGCATAAGTACAATTAGTGAAATCAGTAACGGGACGGAGCCGTCGGGCATAATATCCTCCTAAAAAAGAAAATTCATACGTATACGTACTCTTTTAGTATATGTTAAAAAAGATAAATAATCAAGTAAATTTAAGCAATTTAGAGTAATAAGCTTAAAATTATTGTTTTTTTGGCTTGTTTGTGTTATATTAATCGTAAGGAAATTATTATGAAAAAAACCGTAGTAGTAGGAATGAGTGGTGGTGTAGATAGTTCTGTTGCCGCACTTTTATTAAAAGAACAAGGATACAACGTTATAGGTCTTTTTATGAACAACTGGGAAGAAAAAGACGAGTGTGGGCATTGTACTGCAGAAGACGATTTTAGTGACGTACGTCGCGTTGCAAATACCATAGGTATCCCGTATTATTCCGTGAACTTTTCTAAACAATATTTAGATAGGGTTTTTTCGTATTTTTTA
>JAFVOW010000012.1 GCA_017505625.1 Clostridia bacterium
AACTGCTGGTAGTGGCGACTATATTCACGGTTTAGACGGATACGTTGGTGGCGTACCCACAAACGCAAGAAAGATTTACGTAAAAAACACTTTTAACTTTACCCAACAACAGTCAATTACAAATGCTATTAAATCTTTTGTAATCTCTAACCCGTCTAACCTATCAGACACTGAGATTATTAATAGCGTATATAGTCATGCAATTGGCAAAAGCACAAAATTAACGGGAAACGCTTCTGACGTTATAGGCGAGATTTATACTAGACACTCTGGTAAATCTTATAAACTAAATCAAAACGGTAAGTATTTTACGCTTATTGCACCGTTTGAATACGGCGGTAGAATGGTAAAAACTGCTACTAACCTTTTCGATGGATATCGCACAAGACTTATTTACCCAGAACATTTAATTACCGGCGATATTATATATATTAGAGAAAGCTATATTGATACTTTATATAAAACATATATGTTTGCCGACGGCAAACTCTACCAAATTGAAGGTGCAACCGTTACCGAAGCACCGATTGATATTTTAGAAACTATTATCTCTTACGATTTCTTTGCAGTACTCCGTCCATCGATGGATTTACCTGCTTAAATTTGTTATATAGGAGCAGTTATGAGAAGTAAAAAACCCTTAACAAAAGAGCAAATTGCAGTTATAGAAACTGCAAAAGCCTTTCTTTTAAGAGGATATAGAATTCAGTATGAAGATACAAGATTTACTTCGTGGGATTTTCAGGCTGGTGAGTTTACATGGTACGAATATCGTGCTGAGTATCGTGGTATTAACGGTGAAGCAAAGAAAAACCCAGAAGATTACACTTCTACTGATTTAGGATATACTAACTGTGCCGATTTTACGCACGACGTTTACCACTCAGCGTTAGACTTTGATTTCTTTTTATCTTTTACGTACGACTTAACTCAAGAAGCAAAAAGACCTGATACAAAACTCGGCGTTTACTATTACGAAATAACGGGAAACGAAACCGAAGAAGAAAAAGCCCGTATCGAAAAAGAATATAGAGAAATGCTTGAGCCTGGTGATTTGGTAGTAGTTAGATGTACAACTCACGGACACGTTATGCTTTACGTTGGTAACGATGAAGATTTATCTCCTAATATGGAACTTATTCACAGTACGGGTAGTTCGTACAACTTCAACGAAAAGAAAGAAAAATTTGAAGAAAACGGAAGTATTGGAGAAAGAAACCTTGATTTTTATTTTAGAAAAGGTCTAAGTAAGAGATACTTGTTTGACATATATAATGAAATTTCCATTATTCGACCGCTAAACGTTTTTAAGGGCAAAATCCCCAAAGAAACCAAAAACCGTATTAAACATCTTAAAGGCGCAATTGCAGAAAAAATTAGTTCTCATCCTTTTGGTAAAACTATTTCTCGTGGCGAAAATCTAACTTATACTTTTAACGTTATAAACACCACTGATTTAGAAAAAAATATTGAAATTAAAGACGTAGTGCCTAGTAACTGTAGTTTTGTTTCAGCAAGTAAAGAGTTTTCACGTAAAGATAATAGACTTCTTGCTAAGTTTAAGCTATTGCCAAACCAAACGAGAAGTATTTCCTTTACCGTAACGGTAAATAGTGGCGATTACGTTTACGCTACTGACGCTTTCGTTAACGGTGTTCCTACAAATTGTAGAAAAATATACGTTAGAAATACTCTCAATTCTACTCATCAAAAGCAAATTGTATCTAAAATTAAAAGTTTTACTAAGTCTAACCCGAACAATTTAAAAGACGTTGATATTATTAACGACGTTTATAATACAACACTAGGTAAGCCCACTAAACTAACAGGAAGTTTCCCAGAAATAGTAGAAAAACTCCACAGCGTAATATTCCTACGTTCTTACACGTTAGATAAAAAAGGCGATTACTTTAGTATTATTGTTCCCGGTATTTACGGTGGAAGACTTGTTGCAACTAGTGAGAAATTCGATAGGTCTAGAACAAGACTCGTAACCCCCGCACAACTTATCGTAGGCGACGTAATAATCGTTAAGGAAAGTTTTAAAAAAGACACGTGTTATTCTTACCTCTACGGTGGCGATGCACTATATAAAATAGACGGTACAACCGTTACCGAAACATCTTTAGACGTTTTGGAAACGCTTATATCGTACGATTTCTTTACGGTACTCCGTCCGTCTATGGATTTATGATAAGGACTTACGGCAACAAAAAAAGCATTTGAAATTTTTATTTCAAATGCTTTTTATTTTGTTTACAAATTAGTCTTCGTGTACTTTTACTACGATATTTTCTTTTCTAGATTTTTCAGCGGCAAGTGCCATTAAATGGCTTTCTACTGAACTTTCGAGTGACGTTCCCGCAACTACGCCGTCGTTTATTACAGCGTAAAGTGAATCGCAAAGTTTTGCGTCGCCACCACCATGGTTAAATTCGTCTTTTTCGTTTTCAACTAGTTCGCTAGTTTTGTAAACGGTCTTCTCTCCTCCGAATCTCCAAACGGTTAACGTTCCTTCGGGTTCGTTGAGTTCGATTTCACCTAAAGAACCGTGGAAACACATACGTCTGCCCATTTTATCGGTAAATGCCGTCATCGTAAGAGATACTTTTACACCGTTTTCAAACACCATATCTACCGATTGGTTATCTACTACGTTGTTGTCGCAAGCAAATACGCATCTGCCGTATTGATTTTCTTGGTACGCTTTTCTAAGACCTTCTTCAGTGTTAGGAAGCGTAGAACATACAACGTTAAAGGGCCAACCCCATTCGGGACAATCTTGTTCTTTCCATCTTTCAATATAAAGTCTTTCAGCACTGTAAGGACAAGTATTGATAAGTTTACAGTCTTGACATCTATCTGATGCACCTTCGGGTTGGTTTTCTTTATTAAAGAACGCCAAATCACCGGTAGAATAAACGGTAGAACATCTTGAACCAACGTACCACTGTAAAAGGTCTAGGTCGTGACAACATTTTTGCATTATCATTGGCGAAGTTTCACTGTCGTTTCTCCAATTACCTCTTACGAAACTGTGTGCTTGATGCCAGTAATCTACTTGTTCTATGCTTTCTATTCTTATAAGTTTACCAATTTCGCCATCGTCGAGTAATTGTTTAACTTTAACAAAAGCCGGTGCGTAACGAAGTACGTGACAAACTACTACTGCTCTTTTATATTTTTTGTTTGCTTCAAGTAGTTCAATAAGTTCGTGATATAAAGGCGAAATGGGTTTTTCTAGTAATATATCGTAACCTAGTTCCATAGCACGAACGCACATTCTAACGTGGTCTCTATCTTGAGTTGCTAAGATTAAAACGTCGGCACGTTTTTCTTTGAAGAATTCTTCTTCAGTTCTAAATAAATTTGCGTCGTCTATACCCCATTTTTGTTGTGCGTTTTTAAGGCGTGTTTCGTCTATATCGCAAATAGCAACCACCTTATATTTGTCGGGTTTATTAAACATTTCAGTACCGTACACCCAACCACGTGAACCACAACCAATAACTGCTACTGTGTAAATTTTACTCATAACTTTCTCCATTTTAATCTATCGGCTCGTCCCAAGAATATACACTGCGGACACCATCGTAATACTTATACCAATTATAACTCTTTTCTTTGGTTTTGTCTACGGAAATTATGCAATCGGGACAATTTGTTTTATCAAAATTCTTAATCACGTATCCGTTACCGCCTTTATCGGCAATCTTAAACACTTTATTTACACGCTTAATTTGTTCATCGCTAAGTATCCCTGGCGTTACCGAAGCTATAGTCGTACAGTCGGTAAGTGCACACATTTCTAAAAAGTTTAAGTTGGTTTCAAAATCAACTTTTTTAGTAAACGCCGCACAGTCGGGGTCAATTAAATAGAACTTATTGTTAGTGGGAAGTCTCATCATAGAGTTGATACCTTGCGACCTAGTAATTTCAAACGCCTTACCACTAGTATCACCACCAACACGTTGCATAGAGTGAATGCCCGCCGATAAATGCCCGTAAACGTTACACCCTATAACGTCGGCATCTCCTACGCCTTGTTGAATAGTCTTATATAAATTTTTCAAAATTGTTGCCGTAGTTTTAGTGTTATCGAAAAACTTTCTATCAGGTTGCACCATAGGTGTTTCGCTAAATGCGTGATTCCAATTACCCGTAGCGTCTATAGACGTAAAATCGTGTTTAATTATACTATAGCCCCAATCTCTAATTTTTTTAGCATCGTTATACACTTTTTCTATAACTTCGGGGTGCGACGGGTCTAGAATATAACCACCAAACCCGGGAGTAAATTCTTCTTTTAGTACAGTTCCTGTTCCCGTCTTTTCGGTAGTGAGTAAAGGTCTAAACCATAGGCCTGCATTAATGCCTTTTTCGGTAATTTTGTCGGCAAGTTCGCCCATATCAGTGAATAATTTGTTAGCTTCCCACGGACCACCTACACCGCAAGGCATATCAGGTCGATTGTATTGCCAACCATCATCTATCACTAGACAGGGTTTATTCTTAACACCGTCAACTAATTCTTTTAGGTAATTAGCTTCACTTAATACTATGTCTTTACTAATATTACCATACGCCCAATACCAATTATTTACGCCGAATACTGGAGTTTTAGGAAGAATGGGTTTATCGCACATTATCGATGCAAACTTCGATGCAACAAAGTAAGTGTCTTCCCCCTTTTCTCCAAACAATTCTACTACTTCACAAGCAAGTAGTGGCTCTTTTAAATCAGTGCCACGGCTATCGCAAGTAAGATTTAAAAATAGCGTTATACCTTGAGGGTCAAGAAACCAATACGCAAAACAATCAGCACCGGTTTTTACACCGTAACACGCAGTATAGTCGTTGTTTTTTACGTAGAAAAACCAAGGCATTCTGTTTTCGGCGAGAATTAGTCTCCACTCTAACGGCATAAGCACGCCCGAACGTTCAAACTTATCGCCCATTACACCGGTTACCGAAGAAAAGTCGCCCCTAAAACGTAATTTTAGGTACTTTACGGGCGAGCCACTGGGATACACTATAACTTTTGCACTGTTAGTTCCTACCACGTAGTCATATTTAACGGGGCATTCACCGTAGGCGTTTTCTTCAAATCTTATATCTGATTTTTCAGTTGCACCGATTGCGTTATCAGGTTTTCTTAGTAAAGTTGTGAACATAACACTTTTTACTCCTATTTTATTGATTAATTATAAGACTTTGCATTTTTCTTGTCAATATAAACAACTACAAAACTAGTTAATTCTACTCCAAACTTCTTTTAATTTATCGTTTATTTCTCTCATTTTTTCGGTAGGTACTTTTTGAACTTTTCTATCGTAAGTAACAAGACCGTTTATTTCTTCTTCCACGTCTGAAACTTGCGTATATATTGCTCCGCTAAGTCCTTTTTCTATTAAAGGTAGAAGTTTATATAGATATAATTTTTCTAGTGCTAATATAAGTTTATCTTGAGTTTTGAATTTCTTGTACCCAAACTCTTTAGATTCATCGAAAACGTGTCCGTTAACTTTCATTGAATACCCACCAAATTCCGACAAAACGACTGCCCTTGTATCTTTAGGTACTTTTAACGGCGTGTAATAGGTGTGGAAACTCTTTATTAACGTTTCATCTTTTCCTTGGTCGTGCCAACCGCTTACCGAATCTATTATTCTAGTATTATCTAATTTAGTTACTAAATCGGTTATTTTTTTCGAATCAAACTGTCCCCAGCCTTCGTTAAAAGGTACGTACACTCCTACGCTTACCGTATTATATAAAGCGTTAATAGTTTCGTGAACTAATTGAATAAATTGATTACGAGAATTTTCGTCTTCTCTTGCAAAGTATTTATAATCGTCGTCTTTATGATGAAAACCCAAAAATGGAAACAATGCCACGTGAGAGAACTTATATTCCCCACCACCGTTAACAAAATCTTGCCAAACGACGAGACCTAGTCTATCGCAGTGATAATACCAACGCATAGGCTCTATTTTAATGTGTTTTCTTATCGTGTTAAAACCCATTTCTTTTAGCATAGTAAGTTCGTCTATAACCGCTTTATCACTAGGATAAGTAAGCATGCCGTCAGACCAATACCCTTGGTCTAAAACACCGTTATAAAAATAGGGTTTACCGTTAAGACCTAATCTTAACTTATCATTGTTATCTTTAACTATCTCAAACGACCTAAAACCAAAATAAGATTTAACGACGTCGCCCGAATCGTTTTGTAAAATCAAATCATAGAGTTTAGGGTTATCTGGCGACCATTTTATGAAATCGTATTCTAGCGACACAAAATTTTTGCCACTTGTTTTTAAAATTTGTTTTTCTTCATCTAAAACGGTAACGGTAACAACTTCGTCGCAGTCAAAGGTTAAATTTACTTTATTTTCCTTTGTAATAGGCGTAATTTTAAGATTATCGATAGAAATTTTCGGCATAAACTCAAGCCATACGGTTTGCCATATACCGCTTTGTGCCGTATACCAAATTCCTCCACGTTTATCAGACTGTTTACCTCTTGCACCGCCGTTTCTCGTTGCTTCATCGGTAATGATAACTTCGATATAATTGTCGCCACAAGTAAGATAATCGGTAACGTCAAACGAAAATGGTGTAAACCCACCAACATGCTTACCGACCAAATTTCCGTTTAATATAACCTTACACTCGCTATCTACAGCACCGAAGTGAAGCACCGCCTTTTTGCCGTCAAATTCACTGCCCACGTTAAACGTGCGTAAGTATTTTAGACTTTCGTCTTTATACAAGGTAAAACCGTTAGCAATGCCACTGTTTAGAGTTTCTGGAGAAAATGGAACGAGTATTTCACCGTCAAAAACTACCGTGTTTTGGGAAAGTTTTTTAAGTTTCCAAGTTCCGTTAAGGCACGTCCAAGTATCTCTTTGAAACTGTGGCGTGGGATGTTCGGGATGAGGGATATTACCTATTTCATAATTAGTTTTTAAGTTTTTCATGTTATTATTTTACAATAAAAGGGATTAACTGTAAAGTCAACCCCTTAATTTTATTTGATTTTTTATTTTTCCTGTGGCTTAACACGGGCACTAACTTTACCTTCGGGGTCAATTTCACCCGCTTTTGAAAGTGCGACCTTTGTTATAAACGGACCTACGAGTTCGTAAATAAGTACTGAAAATAACGTTATGTTCGCAACTATTACACCTACACCGCCTAGTGCCTGTGCTTTAATAGCCATTCCCAGTGCAACGCCTGCTTGCGGTAAAAGAGTAAACCCTAAATACTTTCTTACGGTTTTTGGTGCGTTTGTAAATTTTGCACTTAAGCCCGCACCGAAGTATTTCCCAATTGAACGAAACACGATATAAATTATGCCGATAAGTATTATTAATACGTCGCTGAAAATGGATAAATCAAGTTCTGCACCACTTAACACGAAGAAAAGTATAAATATAGGTGCTGTCCAACGGTCTAGCCTATCCATAAGTTCTTCAGAAAAATCACACGTATTACAAAATACCGTGCCGAGCATCATGCAAGTTAATAGCGACGAAAAAGCAAAGTCTACTTCGCCAATATTAAACTTTATCATAGAAATAGCAACCGTTAACAATACAAACGCAACCGACATTGATAGACGTTTTGAACGTGAGTGGAAAAATCTTTCAAAATAAGTAATAAGTAGACCCATTATCGCTCCTAAGCCTAACGATAAAATTACTTCAAGAATAGGCTCTACTAAAACGCTTATTATGTCGATTTGACCGTTTAAAATTGCACCAGCAACGCCGAACGAAATAGCAAATAATACTAGACCGACTGCATCGTCTATAGCAACGACTGGTAAGAGTGTATCAGTAACAGGACCTTTTGCCTTATATTGACGTACAACCATAAGCGTTGCCGCAGGGGCTGTAGCCGACGCAACTGCACCCAAAATAATTGCCGCAGGTAGCGGGAATTTTTCGGGAATTAATAAATGCAATCCAATTAATGCAAGGTCTACAAGTAAAGTAGCAACTACGGCTTGAAATATTCCTATAACCGTTGCTTGTTTACCAATTTTCTTAAGCTGTGAAAGACGGAATTCGTTACCGATAGAAAATGCTATAAACCCTAACGCTACGTCGGAAATTATAGAAAAACTTTCAAGCTCAGAAAAACTAGTAAAACCTAGTCCCGAAACACCTAAAGCACCTAAACAAAACGGGCCTATCAAAATACCCGTAACGAGATAGGCTGTAACTGCTGGCAACTTGCAAATTTTAGCAAGTCTTGATAGCATTAGCCCAACAAATAATGCAATTGATAAACTGAGTAGTATTTGCATATACTTTTCTCCGTAGTATACTATTATTCTAACCACTAGATTTTAATACTTTAGCCCCTAAAAGTCAACATTATTTAAGGTGTTTTAAAATTTTAACGCCATCAAAATTTGACGGCGTTTTTTTTACTATTTTTCTATATTTTTTTGTTTGTTTTTTCTCTTAAACAGTTTACTGATTTTATCGGTAAAACGGTTAAAAATTTCACTGATTTTAGTTGAATATTTCATACACAAGAAAAACCCTATTATTAAAACTACTGCAACTGCCCCAAGCACTATAAGTCCCCATCCGTGAAACGGTATAATCTCTCCCGACATAAAAAGTAAGGTACATACGATGGACGTTGTTCTTGTAAAAAGTTGCATTGCTAAAAAGCCAAACCACGAGATAGGAAACAACCCTGCAATCGAACACAATATATCGTCCGGGAAAAATGGAAGTAAAAACATAAAAAACAGCACGACGTTTTCCTTGCCGTTAAGTTTTTTCATCCATTTATCAGCCGTTTCTTTTCCACCTGCTACCCAGTTAACGAAAGGTCTACCAATTATTCTGCCTAGAAAAAAGGCGAACATCCCACCGATAACCATACCTATATACGAGTAAATAAACGACTTAAACGCACCAAACAAATAACTGCCGGCAAGTATAGTTATTGCACCGGGAATCGGAATAAAAGTTACTTGTAAAAAAGATATTCCAATAAACACTAAGGGAGCAAGTGCACCTTTGCTTTCTACAATTTCCTGAACTTGTTCCTTAGTAAGGTCGGTTAACCCCAAAAGATGTAAAACCAAAAACATACCGCCTAGAAATGCTAGAATAGCTATGGCTGATATAATTAGTTTTTTTATTATTTGAATTTTTTCTGATTTTTCCATCCTAGTTTATTATTCCCGTTTACAAAATTATTAAAGCCCTAAAAACTTAGTATTATCTTCTCCTTTAACGACGTTTTTGTAGTGATAATAAAAGTTTACGTATTTTAATGCGTTAAAACGTTTATGGCTTTTTAATTGATATATTTTGTCGTCTATATATAGATTAACCTTATTTCTACCTAAGATTGTTACTGCGTTTAGGTCGTCAAACGTATACGTCTTTTCACCCATTTTGTCGCCCGATATAACAATCTTATCAGAAAAAAGTTTTACCGTTACGTTTTTATCAATGACTTTTTTCTTTTTGTAAACTATAACTTGGCTAAAGTTTGCCGTATCGACGTAAGCAGGGTTTTCAGTAAATGCTTTTACGTCGAGATTATTAACGTATTCTTGTTGATATTCGTACCAATCGTTGACGAATTCGTGTGGAAAATCAAAATCTACACCTTTTAGCTGTTTAGTGGAAAGATATTTAATTTGACGGTTACACTTTTTACAAGTAATCACGTCGTTATGGCTTTCAAATTCCGACAACCCACAGTACGGACAAACGTACATCGCCCTTTCTAAGTATTCGGCGTTCTTTTTGTGTTTAAACTCTGCATTGGCAACTGCTTCGTTTACAAAAAGTTCACGTTTTATGGTTTCATAAAATTCTTCCTTAGTTTGGTTTTCGTATTCTTCTGGTTCTAGAATTTTAGAAACGTATACTCTCATTTTACCCTTTCTTTTTACGTCACTCCATCTAGGTTGAACGCCATATCCGCCTTCGCATTTTAAAAACACTATAGGAAGTTTAAGTTTTTTTACAAGTGCCGAAATTGCAGGGTTTATATACTCGGTTTTACCACTAAACGTACGATTGCCTTCAGGGAAAATTGCTATTGTTCCGCCTTCCTTTGCAACACGCATACAGTTCATAACCGCAGTAACGTCAGTGGTTTGTTTCTTTATCGGAATAGGATTAACTAAATACTTTATTAGTTTAGACACGAACCCGTTAGAAAATAAGTCTTCACTTGCAACGTAGTATATGGGCTTTTTAAATACCAAATCAACAAAAAATTGGTCGAAAGCAGTTTGGTGATTCATTAAAATCAAGTATTGCCTATCTTTACCCGTTTTGAGTTTTTCTATTTTTACGCCGTATTTTAATTTTATTATAGGACGAAGTATAGGACGCAAAATTACCCTTACGACCTTGTGCCTAAATTTCATCCATTTCTTTTTGTTTTTCTTAGCCATTTTAGTCCCCTTTTTACTTTATGATTATATCACAAAAACATTGAAAATACATTAATTTTTATGATATTTTTGGTTTTTCTTGCTCGTTTTACTGTTTCGCTTGACTTTTAAGAATTTAACAATATAATGATTTTTAGAGAGGTACAAATGAAAACGTTAAACACCGAAAAACGTTCTATTTTTTATTATTTTTTGATTATAAGTTCGTTTTTCACCTACGTTGCCTTGACAACGTCTAAATCAATTTATACTGCCAATAAAACTACTCTGTATTCTTTGGGAATTTTCGGCAACCTTACCGACCTTGCCACTACTTTTGAGTACTATTTTTATACGTACGCAATAATGCAGTTGTTTTTGGCATTCTTTATGAAAAAAATCAACGTTAAGTGGTTTTTATGTATTACCGTTGGTATTTCGGCAATTCTTACCTCTCTTATGGCGTTTACTAACACCATTACACAACATTATCTAATCTACACGGTAAACGGAATTTTGCAAGCTGGCGTTTGGGGTTGTTTGTTTAAGAATTTAAGTAAATATCTACCACAAAAGTTTTTAGGAATCGGAAACGGTGTTATGTCGGCAGGGCCGACTACGTCGTACGCTCTTTCCTACGTTATTACTGCGTTGTTTGACGAAAATTGGCGTACCCCGTTTATGCTTATGGGCATAGTTTTGTTCGTAGCAGTTGTCGTGTACTTTATTTCTGTTACAATTATTTCTAAGCTAGATAGGTCTTGGGTAACGAAGCAAAATTATAACACCCAAAGTCTTAAAACCGAAGAAAATCCCCTTATAAAGTTTTCTTCCAAAAAAGGCGTTATTACATTTTACGTGCTCACGCCAATAATAGGTTTTATTATTACGTCGGTATATTTTATGCTTAGCACAAACGTAGATTTCTTCTTGAAAGAAGTCGGTGGATTTACGAATAGTCAAAGTAAAAGTCTAACCATTATCGCTACAATAGTTACCGTAGTAGGTCCATTAATTACCGTTTCCCTTTGCGAAAAATATAGAAATTATATAATAGTTGGTGGTGTTCTTTGTTCTATCGCTTTGGTGTTTATGTTAATGCTTGTTTTCGCCTTTGAGTACAGCGCAATTTTCTCTTTGATAATATTTATAATCTTCTTGATTATTATCAACGGCGCAAGAACTATCACTTTATCCATAGTAGGCGTTAAACAACGCTCTAACATAGATTCAGGTACATTTATTACAGCTGTTAACGTCTTTTCTTCTCTCTCATCAGGCGTTGCACCAAAACTAATTTCTATGATTATAGATAACGAAAATTTATCAACCATTTTAAGTTGGCGTATCTCTTTTATTATAATCGCAGTTGCAGTATTTACGCTTAGCGTATTTTGTTTACTTTCGGGTTTAATTGTAAATAAAAAAAATAGAAAATTACAAAACAACTAAATTTTTTGATAACGAAAAGGATAGCGAGCAACTCGCTATCCTTTCGGTTTATAGTTTGCATTTGAAATTTTTAAATTTGTTCTGAAACTTCTAAAAAGTCGCCTGTTTTTGCTTTTTCAAATTCTTCGGTAATTTCTTTGTCGGGTTTTTTAGACAGTAACGAACCAACCACTATTGCGATACAAGAAACGATAAATGCGGGTAATAGTTCGTATAGACCAAACACGGGAATACTAGGTGCTAGGAATTGCTTAAACACGAGTTTCCATACAAATACGGTTACTGCCCCAGAAACCATTCCCGCAATAGCACCCGTACGGGTAGTTCTTTTCCAGAAAAGTGAGAATAGCATGATAGGTCCGAACGTTGCACCAAACCCTGCCCATGCAAATGAAACGAGATTAAATATTACGCTGTTTTCGTTCCATGCAATTATAATGCCTATAAGTGCAATCACCACTAGAACAATTCTAGCAAGCCACATTACTTGTTTTTCACTAGCGTTGTCTTTTTTGATAATACCCTTAAAGATGTTAACGGAAACGGAAGACGATGCTATTAGTAGATACGAGTCTGAAGAAGATATCGTTGCTGCGAGTATGCCTGCCATAATAAGTCCTGCTACGATTAGTGGCAAATATTCTGTAGACATTACGATAAGAATACTTTCGGCTTTTGATGCTGAATTTAGTGCTTCGTCCACGGGAAGAAGCGTTCTTCCGATAATACCGATAAAAACTGCTGCTGCTAGCGAAATAACGCACCATACCGTTGCGATAACTCTTGAACGTTTAATGTCAGAAGATTTCCTAATTGCCATAAAACGCAACAACACTTGTGGAACACCAAAATAGCCTAGTCCCCATGCTAGCATAGAAATCATATTCAAAAAACCGTAGTTGCCTGCTTTACCAAAAAGTGCAGTACCATTTTCAACGATTTGTTCTCCGTTTTCACCAACAACGGGGTTTGCTATTTCGCCAAGAGATAAAAATCCGTCAATACTTTTTGCGTTTTCAATAACAACATCAAAACCACCTGCCTTAATAACGCCAACGACTATCATTGCGACAAGTGCCATTATCATTATCATTGCTTGCATAAAGTCGGATATACTTTCGGCCAAAAATCCACCGATAAGCGTATACGCCACTACGAACACTGCACCAACTATAAGCATTAGGTGATAATCAAAACCGAATAAAGTATTAAAAAGCTTTCCTACCGTTACAAAACAGCTCGATGCGTATACAGTAAAGAAAATAAGTATAAATATAGCCGAAATTGCTAGCAACACTTTTTTCTTTTCTTTAAAACGGTTAGAGAAAAAGTCGGGAATGGTAATTGAGTTTCCCGCAACTTGCGAATAGTTGCGAAGCCTTTTTGCAACGATAAGCCAGTTTACGTACGTGCCGATAGCAAGGCCAATAGCAGTCCAAAAAGCGTCCGCTAGTCCACACCAGTATGCAACACCGGGAAGTCCCATTAAAAGCCAACCACTCATGTCAGATGCTTCTGCACTCATTGCCGCAACCCAAGGTCCTAACGACCTTCCGCCTAGAAAATAGTTTTCGGAACTCTTTTGTGACTTTTTATAAAAGTATACTCCTATTCCGATGACAACACACATATAAAGTATCATCACCACAAAAATTTCAGGGTTATCCATAATTTTCTCCTAAATAAAATATAAAACGTGTACTATTTTACCACATAAACTATTACAAGTCAAGAGAACTATTCTTCGTAACTCGTGTCAATTTTCTTCTATATCATACCAAAAGAAAAGGACGGTTGAATACCGTCCTTTTCCTTTGGTCGGAGTGACACGATTTGAACGTGCGACCTCATGGTCCCGAACCATTTTGAAACATACGTAAGTATGTTTATCATGATTTTGATACTTTTTTCAAAAAGTATGTTAGTTTTGACTTATCTGACTATGTTTTGAGTTGTTTGTATTTGGCTGTGATTTGCTGTTTCACGTTGCTCGGCTATTGCACTTTTGTTAGCCTAAAAAAGACACCGTAAGGTGTCTTTTTGTTTTATGCTATGTATTCTTGAAGTCTATATTCTAAGTAGTCTATAGTATTTTCTTTATTAGTCCATATAGTTATAAGAGGAATTTGTGCCTTCTCTAATATGTCTTTTACTTTACAATCTCTTATTCTTCTATCTTCTTGCAAGTGTGTGCTGTCGTTCAATTCGATTAAACATAGCACTTCACCATTGCTTTTAAATATTCCAAAATCTACTATTCTATATAATTCGTTTGCATAACGGTTATTTGTTATTTTATTTATTATTGAAGATAATACTATTTGGCTTTGTAAAATTAGTTCTTTATTTTGGCTTGTAA